>NZ_JBSFJC010000008.1:0-117688 GCF_053597855.1 Kitasatospora sp. NPDC001225 | reverse complement strand
CTTGGGTTCAAGGGGTCGTCGCAACACCGCTTGGTTTCAGACGGTGAGTAGATCACGTAGACGCTCGGCTGGGGTATCCCAGCCGAGCGTCTTGCGTGGGCGGCCGTTGAGCTCCTGGGCGACGTGTTCGAGGTCTTCGGGACCGTGCAGGCTCAGGTCGGTGCCTTTCGGGAAGTACTGCCGCAGCAGCCCGTTGGTGTTCTCGTTCGACCCGCGCTGCCAGGGCGAGGCCGGGTCGCAGAAGTAGACGGGCATGTCGGTGGCCATGCTGAACTGCCGGTGGCGTGCCATCTCGGCGCCCTGGTCCCAGGTGAGCGAGCCGCGCAGGTGGGCGGGCAGGGTTTGGACGGTCCGGACGAGCCCGTCGCGGACGGTCTCGGCGTCGTGGGCTCCGCCCGGCAGGTGGACAAGCATGGTGTAGCGGGTGCTGCGTTCGACCAGGGTGGCGATCGCGGAGCGTCCGCCCGCGCCAAGGATCAGGTCGCCTTCCCAGTGGCCGGGCACGGCCCGGTCGTCGATGTCGGCGGGACGGTCGCTGATCATCACCATCGGGTCGATGAACCGGGAAGTGCGCCGCTCGGGGTTCCGGCGTGGTTTGCGGCGGGTCCGCCCGGAGCGGACGGCTGCCTGCACCTCCCGCTTCAGGCCGCCGCGGGCCTGGAAATACAGAGTCTGGTAGATCGTTTCCACGCTCACTCGCATGCTCTCGTCGCCGGGATGTTCCCTCCGCAGAGCGTGGCAGACCTGTTCCGGCGACCACCGCCTGCGCAGCCTGTCCTGGACGAAGCGGCGCAGTCGCCCCTCGCTCAGCAGCTTGCGGTCCTTGGGCCGGGGCCTGCGCGCGGCCGCCGCCCGGTGGGCTTGGTAGGGCCGGTAGCCGTCGCTGCCGGAGTTCGCGTCGATCTCACGCTTGATCGTGCTCGCGGGCCGTCCCAGGGCCCGTCCGATCGCCCGCAGCGACTGGCCCGCCGAGTGAAGATCGCGGATCTGTTCGCGCTCGGCCAGGGTCAGGAACCGTGGGTGGAGCTGCTTCTCCAGGGCCCTCAAGCCGACCGGTGCTTTTGTCACACCGGACATGGTGGCGGTTCCCGCCGGATAGTCGACGCGGTACCCCTCGGGGTAGGTGCGCGAATGGCGGGTCTTCCTGACGCCCCGGTCCCAGTCCCTGGCCGTGCGCTCGTTCACGCCGACCTGTCGGGCAGCCACCCGGGGAGCGACACCGCCGGCCCGGAGCCGCTCGTACTCGTCCCGTCCGGAATGCCGACGCGGCGGGCCTGCCGACCTCCGCCCTGCCTTCCGGGCCCAGGTGAAGGCGGTGTTCCGGTTAATCCCCAGCTCACGCGCCGCCACGGTCACGCTGCCTACTACATCCAGCCGCTCAAGGAAGCGCTCCCGCAACTCAGCAAGATCATCGCGCCTAACGCCCACGGTCCTCGCAACTCCCACAGATCGCGGGTGTTGCGAAGACCGTTAGAACCCAAGCAGTGGTCGGGGGCCTTCGTCGTACGTCTCGTGGGTTGTCAGGCCAGAGCCTGCCGCGCGATCAGCGCCACCGCGAGCAGCCCGGCCAGCAGGGCCAGCAGCATCGCGGGGGAGAGTGCGGCGAACGGGCTCTGCTGCTCCTGGATCCGGGCCCGGTTGGCCCGGCACACCGGGCAACGCCCGTCGCTGACGCGGCCGTTGCAGTTGGCGCACACCAGATGGTCGCAGGTCATGCGATCTCCTCCTCGCTGCTACAGCCAACGCGCCGGACGGGGCTTTGGTTCCATGTGCTGCCCTGTACGGGGGAGCGGCCGTGACGCGGTCGCCCCCTCCACTCTGCCAGGTTCCGGCGGTTCCGGCTCCCGGGCTGCGAGATGACCCCCGATATTCGGGGCATAAACGGACATTCTCTCCCAAGGGGCGGGCGTTGTCGCGGGCGGCCCCTGCGGGCCGGATGCCGATTCGCGTATGGTCCGAGTCCGGGAGCGGCCCTCCGCGCTCCCTTCGACCGCCCCCGGGCCGGGCCCCAGGGGCGGACCGACCCAAGGACTGGCGCCGCCTAGGATGGCCTCCGTGATGCAGCCGTGATCAGATTCGACAACGTCTCCAAGACCTATCCCAAGCAGAACCGTCCCGCCCTGGACAACGTCTCGCTGGAGATCGAGAAGGGTGAGTTCGTCTTCCTGGTCGGCTCGTCCGGCTCGGGCAAGTCCACCTTCCTGCGCCTGTGCCTGCGCGAGGAGCGCCCCACCACGGGGGCGGTGCACGTGCTGGGCAAGGACCTCGGCAAGCTGTCCAACTGGAAGGTGCCGCACATGCGCCGCCAGCTGGGCACCGTCTTCCAGGACTTCCGCCTGCTGCCGAACAAGACGGTCGCGCAGAACGTCGCCTTCGCGCTGGAGGTGATCGGCAAGCCCAAGAGCGCCATCAACAAGGTGGTGCCCGAGGTGCTGGAGCTGGTCGGCCTCGGCGGCAAGGAGGACCGCATGCCGGGCGAGCTGTCCGGTGGTGAGCAGCAGCGCGTGGCGATCGCCCGGGCCTTCGTGAACCGTCCGATGCTGCTCATCGCGGACGAGCCCACCGGCAACCTCGACCCGCAGAACTCGGTCGGCATCATGAAGCTGCTCGACCGCATCAACCGCACCGGCACCACGGTGCTGATGGCCACCCACGACCAGGCCATCGTCGACCAGATGCGCAAGCGCGTCATCGAGCTCGACAAGGGGCTGCTCGTCCGCGACCAGGCCCGCGGCGTCTACGGGTACCAGCACTGACCGACCAGCGCTGACCCGTAGGGCCGCCGGCCCGAACCGCCAGTCCCGGAGCAGTACCGACCCTGGAGTTGTTTCCCGCATGCGTGCCCAGTTCGTCCTGTCGGAGATCGGTGTGGGTCTCCGACGCAACCTGACCATGACCATCGCGGTCGTGGTCAGTGTCGCGCTCTCCCTCGCCCTCGCCGGTTCCTCGCTCCTGGTCCGCGACCAGGTGAACTCCATGAAGGGGTACTGGTACGACAAGGTCGAGGTGAGCATCTACTTCTGCACCAAGGCGGACGCCCGGAACTCGCCCCAGTGCGACAAGGGTGCGGCCACCGACCAGCAGGTCCAGGACATCAAGGACCAGCTGGACAAGATGACCTCGGTGGTCCAGTCGTCCACCTACGAGAGCTCCGCCGACGCGTACAAGCACTGGAAGGAGATGAACCCGGACAACCCGCTCATCTCCGTCCTGGGCGCGGACGCCATGCCGCAGTCCTGGCGGGTCAAGCTCAACGACCCGACCAAGTACGACGTGATCCAGAGCGCCTTCGCCGGCAAGCCCGGCGTCAAGTCGGTCGAGGACCAGCGGAAGATCCTGGAGAACCTGTTCGGCCTGCTGAACGGCCTCCAGACGGCGGCCTTCGTGATCATGGTGCTGATGCTGTTCGTCGCGCTGCTGCTGATCGTCAACACCGTCCGGGTGTCGGCGTACAGCCGACGGCGTGAAACCGGGATCATGCGCCTGGTCGGTGCGTCGAACTTCTACGTCCAGATGCCGTTCATCGCCGAGGCGGCCTTCTCGGCGCTGCTGGGCGCGATGATGGCCTCCGGACTGCTGATCGGCGGGCACTTCTTCGTCCAGAACTGGCTGGCCGACCGGGTGCAGTTCATCCACTTCATCGGCCTCGGCTCGGTGCTGGCGGTGATACCGCTGCTGATCGTGGTGGGGATGGGCATGGCCGGTGTGGCGGCGTTCTTCACGCTGCGCAAGTACCTCAAGGTCTGATTCCCGGACGCCCCGACGGCCCCGGACGGCACTGCGCCGTCCGGGGCCGTCGGCGTTCCGGGGCCCGTCGTTCCGGTTCGTCCCGCTCGGAGCGGTGTCTACACTCCGGTCCATGCTGCAAACTCCGCGCAGGGCCCGCCAGGTGGCCGCGCTCAGCCTGGTGTTCGGCGCCGTGCTGCTGGCCGGCGCGGCCACCGGCGCCTGGGGCGACCCGGGCGGGCCGCCGCACAGCCCGTCCGCCGACACCGCCCGGGCCACCGGCGGGCTCCCGGCGGACCCGGCCGGCGCCGCCCTGTCCGAGCAGCAGGCCGAGCACCTGCTGGCGGCCGGCGGCGACCGCTGGGGCGCGTACTACAGCGCCCAGGAGTACGCGGAGTTCAGCCAGGGCCTGGACGGCCGGTACCCGGGCGTCGGCCTCTCGGTCGGCCGCGGCCAGGACGGCGTCACCGAGGTCTCCCAGGTCGCGCCCGGCGGCCCGGCCGCCGCGGCCGGGATCGCCCCCGGCGACCGGCTCGTACGGATCGGCCAGGATCAGGCCGACCACCTGCCGGTGACCGAGGTGGTCGCGCGGCTGCGCGGCCAGGGCGAGGAGCGCCGGGCCGGCTCCGAGGTCACCCTGGCGGTCCGGCGCGGCGAGGGGGAGGAGCGCGAACTGCGGCTGCGGCGCGTGCTGCTGGACAGCCGGCAGGTCACCGCGGAGCAGCTGGGCAAGGGCGTGCTGCGGGTGACCGTGCGCGGCTTCACCAGCGGCGTGGCCGACCAGGTGCGCGCCGCGCTGCGCGCCCCGCACGCCGGCGTGGTGCTCGATCTGCGCGGCAACTCGGGCGGGTTGGTCGACGAGGCGGCCGGCACCGCCGGGATCTTCCTGGACGGCGGAACGGTCGGCTCGTACCAGGAGCGCGGCGAGACCAGGGAGTTGACCGCCCCGCCCGGCGGCGACCAGCGCACCCCGCTGGTGCTGCTGGTGGACGGCGGCACGATGAGCGCCGCCGAACTGCTGGCCGGCGCCCTCCAGGACCGCAGCCGCGCCGTGGTGGTGGGCTCGCGGACCTTCGGCAAGGGCACCGTCCAGCAGCCCAGCCGGCTCGCCGACGGCGCCGTGCTGGAGCTGACCGTCGGCCGCTACTACACCCCGGCGGGCCGCTCCCCGGACGGCACCGGCCTCACCCCCGACGTCCCGGCCGGCTCGGGCGAGGAGGCCGACGAGCTCGCCCTGCGGGTCCTCTCGGGGCTGGGCACCCGCGCCTAAAGCAGCTGCCCGATCCGGCCTCGAAGTGCGAGAATGGCCGCGTTATGGCAAAGGAAACCGGACAGAAGCTGATCGCGCAGAACAAGAAGGCGCGACACGAGTACACGATCCTCGACACCTACGAGTGCGGCCTCGTCCTCACCGGAACCGAGGTCAAGTCGCTGCGCGAGGGGCGGGCCAACCTGGTCGACGGCTACGCGTACATCCAGAACCACGAGGCGTGGATCGACAACGTCTTCATCCCCGAGTACACCCAGGGGACGTGGACCAACCACGCGGCCCGGCGCAAGCGCAAGCTGCTGCTGCACAGGATGGAGATCCACAAGATCGAGAGCAAGGTCCGCGACGCGGGCCACACCCTGGTCCCGCTCTCGCTGTACTTCAAGGACGGCCGGGTGAAGCTCGAACTGGCGCTCGCGGTCGGCAAGAAGCTCTACGACAAGCGCCAGACGCTGCGCGAGAAGCAGGACACCCGCGAGACGGCCCGTGCGGTGGCGGCGGCCCGCCGACGCCAGGGTTAATCCGCTGGACCCTCGCCCGTCGCCTCGCGTACTATGGCGCAAGCAACACGGACGATGACCGTCCGAGCTGTTTCTCAACAAAACATGGGGATGATCGGTTTCGACAGGGGATGTTGAAACAGGGGAAGCGAGCCGAGGAACGCGGCAATGATCTCGTTAACCACGTGTCGCAAAAAAATAATCGCCAACTCTAAGCGCGATTCCCAGCAGTTCGCTCTCGCTGCCTAATAAGCACCGATAGCGCTTGGGTGTCAGACCGGGGAGTTCCCGACCCGGACCCTGGCATAATCTAGGGAACTCAACCGTCCGCCCGGGCTGCGAGGGCGGATGGGAAATCAAACAGCAGCTGGGCCTGTTGGCGGCTTGTCCGTGTGACCGCCAGGGCCGAGAAAATCACAGCGGACTGCGCTCGGAGAAGCCCTGAATTAACTCCACTGGACCCGGGTTCGATTCCCGGCATCTCCACCACCCCATGTTGACACGAAGGCCGTCCTCCGCTCCGCGGAGGGCGGCCTTCGATTTTTGTACGTTCCGGAGCAGCGCGGCCGGGGGGTCGCGGCGTAGGATCATCCGTCCGCTCGTTTTCCGGAGCCGGATTCCGCCGCTACCACCGAGGCCATGCAGAGCAACACGCCCACCACCCCCGCCACCGACCACGAGACCGTCCGCGCACGCGAGATCGCCGGTGAGCAGCAGCACCTCGACACCGTCTACCACCGGTTGGAGGAGAAGCTCGCCGAGGCCGAGTACATCCTGGAGGACGCCGCCAAGCGGGTCCAGGTCGGCACCCCCGGCGCGCTCGCCGAACGCGACGCCCAGGTCTACCGGGCCGGCGCCCACCTCCAGCGTCTGAACAACGAGTTCGAGGACTTCCTGTTCGGCCGGATCGACCTCCAGCGGGCCGACGCCCCGGAGGAGCACGGCATCCCGTCGAACACCCCGCTCGACCCGGCCGACCCGGCCGTCGCCGAGACCCTCCACATCGGCCGACTGGGCGTGCTGGACGCCGAGTACGGCCCACTGGTGATCGACTGGCGCGCGCCCGCCGCCGCCCCCTTCTACCGCGCCACCCCGGTCGAACCGGGCCGGGTGATCCGCCGCCGGGTGATCCGCTCCAAGGGCCGCAAGGTGATCGGCGTCGAGGACGACCTGCTGCGCCCCGACCTCACCCCGACCCTGGACGGCGAGGAGCTGGCGGTGGTCGGCGACGGCGCGCTGATGGCCTCGCTGGGCCGCGCCCGCAGCCACTCGATGCGCGACATCGTCTCCTCCATCCAGAAGGAGCAGGACGAGGTGATCCGCGCCGCCGCCGCGGGCGCCACCCTGGTCACCGGCGGCCCCGGCACCGGCAAGACCGCCGTCGCCCTGCACCGCGCCGCCTACCTGCTCTACCAGGACCGCCGCCGCTACGCCGGGGGCATCCTGGTGGTCTCGCCGACCGCGCTGCTGGTCTCGTACACCGAGGGCGTGCTGCCCGCGCTGGGCGAGGAGGGCCAGGTCGCCATCCGGGCGGTCGGCTCGCTGGTGGACGGCATCGAGGCGGACACCTACGACACGCCCGAGGCGGCCCGGGTCAAGGGCTCGGCCCGGATGGTCCAGCTGCTGCGCCGGGCCGCCCGCGCGGCGCTGGAGCTGGGCGCGCCGCAGGAGCTCAAGGTGGTCGCCCGGGGCGAGGTGCTGAAGCTGGACGCCTCCCGGCTGAAGGCCGTGCGCGGCAACGTGGTGGGCTCCGGCGGCACCCCGCTGAACCTGCTGCGCCCGCGCGCCCGCCGGCTGCTGCTGGACGCCCTGTGGCAGCAGGCCACCAGGGACCTGCCGAAGCCCGCGGACCACTACGCCCGCGAGCAGCGCCAGGAGGAGAAGGAGTCCTTCGACGAGTACGTCTCGGACGAGGCGTCGTTCCTGGACTTCCTGGACGCCTGGTGGCCGGCGCTGACCCCGCGCCGGGTGCTCGCCACGCTGCGCCAGCACCGGCACACCAACCGGATCGCCCGCCGGGCCGTCACCCCGGACGAGGCCAGGCTGCTGGCGGCCTCCTGGCGCCACCTGTCCGGGCGGGGCGAGGGCGCGCTGTCCGCGCACGACGTCGCGCTGATCGACGAGCTCCAGGTGCTGCTCGGCGAGCCGGCCCGCCCGAAGGTCCGCGAGGTGGACGCGGTGGACCTGCTGAGCGGCCTGGACGAGGTCACCACCTTCGCCGACCGCAGCGCCCGCCAGCGCGACCGCCAGCCGGTCGAGCGCACGGAGTACGCGCACATCATCGTGGACGAGGCGCAGGACCTCACCCCGATGCAGTGGCGGATGATCGGCCGCCGGGCCCGGATGGCCACCTGGACGATCGTGGGCGACCCGGCGCAGTCCTCCTGGCCGTTCCCGCAGGAGGCCCAGGCCGCGCTGGACGAGGTGCTCTCCGGCAAGCCGCGCCGCCGCTTCACGCTGACCGTGAACTACCGCAACCCGGCCGAGATCGCCGAGGTGGCGGCCAAGGTGCTGGCGCTGGCCGCGCCGGGCACCCCGTCGCCGAGCGCGGTGCGCCACGTCGGCGTGGAGCCGCGCTTCGCGGCCACCACCGACCCCGCGCCGGAGGCCTTCGGCAAGGCCGCTCGGGCCGAGCTGGAGCGGCTGCTGGCCGAGGTGGACGGCACCGTGGCGCTCGTGGTGCCGATGGACCGCCGGGGCGAGGCGGCCGGCTGGGCCGAGGGCCTGGGCGGGCGCGTGGTGGTGCTGGGCAGCCTGGAGGCCAAGGGCCTGGAGTACGACGCGACCGTGGTGGCCGACCCGACCGGCATCGCCGGCGAGTCGGAGGCCGGCCTGCGGGTGCTGTACGTGGCGCTGACCCGCGCGACCCAGCGGCTGACCGTGCTCTCCGGTCCGGACGACCTGCCCGACGCGGCCGGCGTGCCCGCGCTGCTGCACGGCTGACGGACCCTACGGGATCCGACGGAAGAAGGCCCCTCACCGGGTGGTGAGGGGCCTTCAGACGTTTACGACACCGACCCGCCATGCTCGCCTCGCGGCAAGTGGTCCCTCGAAGGGACGAAGGTTGGGCCCGGGGGCTTGGATCGAGCCGGTGTCCCGTCCAATGTAACGCATCGGCCGGGAGAGGCAAGGAGCGAGCGGCGGGAGCCGGACGGCCATCGGGTGGGATTGTCGGGTCCGCACACTCAATGAACGTTATTTCTGGCTACCCCTTGGAAGGTGCGACGATCGACGTCTAGCATGCGCAGGCGATGCCTTCAACAAAATGTTGAGCCTGCGGGACAGACGGAAGAAGGAAGCGTCGATGGCGACGGTGCCCAGTGTCTCCAACTCGATCACGGTACGGCTGGAGGTCCCGGCCCGGGGCAACGCCGTCAGCGCGATCACCACGGCCGTGGAGTCCTCCGGCGGATCGGTGACCGGTCTCGACGTCACCGCCTCCGGGCTGGAGGCGCTGCGGATCGACGTCACGGTGGCGGCGGCCTCGGTCGCGCACGGCGAGGAGATCGTCGAGAAGCTGCGCACGATCGACGGCGTGTCGATCGGCAAGGTCTCGGACCGCACCTTCCTGATGCACCTCGGCGGCAAGATCGAGATGTCCTCCAAGCTGCCGATCCGCAACCGTGACGACCTCAGCATGATCTACACCCCGGGTGTCGCCCGGGTCTGCATGGCGATCGCGGAGAACCCCGAGGACGCCCGCCGCCTGACCATCAAGCGCAACAGCGTCGCCGTGGTCACCGACGGCTCCGCGGTGCTGGGCCTGGGCAACATCGGCCCGGAGGCCGCGCTGCCCGTCATGGAGGGCAAGGCGGCCCTGTTCAAGCGCTTCGCCGGGATCGACGCCTGGCCGATCTGCCTGGACACCCAGGACACCGACGAGATCGTCGCCATCGTCAAGGCGATCGCCCCGGGCTTCGCCGGGATCAACCTGGAGGACATCTCCGCGCCGCGCTGCTTCGAGATCGAGGCCCGGCTGCGCGAGGCCCTGGACATCCCGGTCTTCCACGACGACCAGCACGGCACCGCGATCGTGGTGCTGGCCGCCCTCACCAACGCGCTGAAGGTGGTCGGCAAGCGGATCGGCGACATCCGCGTGGTGATGTCGGGCGCCGGCGCCGCCGGCACCGCGATCCTCAAGCTGCTGATGGCGGCCGGCGTCGAGCACGCCACCGTGGCGGACGTGCACGGCGTGGTCCACCTGGGCCGCGGGGACCTCAACGAGAACCTGCGCTGGATCGCCGAGCACACCAACCGCTCGGGCCGCACCGGCAGCCTCAAGGAGGCCGTGGCGGGCGCCGACGTCTTCATCGGCGTCTCGGCCCCGAACGTCCTGGACGGCGACGACCTGGCCACCATGGCCGAGGACTCGATCGTCTTCGCGCTGGCCAACCCGGACCCGGAGGTCGACCCGGCCATCGCCCGGCAGACCGCCGCCGTGGTCGCCACCGGCCGCAGCGACTTCCCGAACCAGATCAACAACGTGTTGGTCTTCCCGGGTGTCTTCCGCGGCCTGCTGGACGCCCAGAGCCGCACCGTCAACACCGAGATGATGATCGCCGCCGCCCGGGCGCTGGCCACCACCGTGGCCGACGACGAGCTGAACGCGAACTACATCATCCCGAGCGTGTTCCACAAGGACGTGGCCAAGACCGTCGCCTCCGCGGTGCGCGAGGCGGCCCTGGCGGGGGCCCAGGAGGACCGCGCGCCGGCCCGTCCGACCCCCGGCATCGTGGGCACCCTCGACACCGCCGCGTTCCCCACCGTCAAGCTCTGACGGACGGCTCGGGCGACGTGTCGCAGATCGCTCAAATGTGCGAATAGCGGTCATACCCGCCCAGCTCGCCCCGAACCCTTGCGACACAAGGGCGAGGGGCGTGTTTGGGCTTGTCAGTCGTAGGGCGTACCGTAGCCCTGCACGGGGCAGGCGTGTCCGACAAGTACGGAACGTCCCCCTGGTCTTCCGGCGTGTCGTCCCGACCGCCGCCCGGGTCCGGTCCGCCGGAGCCGACGGAGCGTCACACCTCCGACGGGCGGGCGATGTTCGGGTGGCTCGGCCGGGGCCCGATTGGCTTTCTCGGGGCCGGTCGGGGCAGGATTCGTACCCAGGCGGGCGGGCGGGCCTTCGACGGCTCCGGCGCGCGGCATCGGGTACGGACCCGGCCTGCGACCACGCATTGCCTGCATGAGCACAGTGTGCGGACCTGCGGCCTATCCGGGTGCCCCCCGGTGGGAGCACCGATGGGCCCCCGCGCACCGCAAGCGAACAGACCACAGGAGTACACATGAACCGCAGTGAGCTGGTGGCCGCGCTGTCCGAGCGCGCCGAGGTGACCCGCAAGGACGCCGACGCCGTTCTGGCCGCCTTCGCCGAGATCGTCGGCGAGGTCGTCGCCAAGGGCGACGAGAAGGTCACCATTCCCGGTTTCCTGACCTTCGAGCGCACCCACCGCGCTGCCCGCACCGCCCGCAACCCGCAGACCGGCGAGCCGATCCAGATCGCCGCGGGTTACAGCGCCAAGGTGAGCGCCGGCTCCAAGCTGAAGGAAGCCGCCAAGGGCGCTGCCTGAGCCACCCCTTGAACGCCCGAGAGGCCGGGCTCCCCACTGGGGAGCCCGGCCTCTCGCCGTTGTGTGCTCGGACCGTCAGGCGTCGACCAGCTGCTCGCTGGGCAGCTCGACGTGGGCGCCCAGGTCGCGCAGCTTGTCCATGAAGTTCTCGTAGCCGCGGTTGATCAGGTCGATGCCGTGCACGGTCGAGGTGCCCTCGGCCGCCAGCGCCGCGATCAGGTACGAGAAGCCGCCGCGCAGGTCCGGGATGACCAGCTCGGAGCCGATCAGCTTGGACGGGCCGGAGACGACCGCGGAGTGCAGGAAGTTGCGGGCCCCGAAGCGGCAGGGGGTGCCGCCCAGGCACTCGCGGTAGAGCTGGATGTGCGCGCCCATCTGGTTCAGCGCGCCGGTGAAGCCGAGCCGCGACTCGTACACCGTCTCGTGGACGATGGACAGGCCGGTGGCCTGGGTCAGCGCGACCACCAGCGGCTGCTGCCAGTCGGTCTGGAAGCCCGGGTGCACGTCGGTCTCCAGGGCGATCGCCTTGAGCTCGCCGCCCGGGTGCCAGAAGCGGATGCCCTCGTCGTCCACCTCGAAGGCGCCGCCGACCTTCCGGAAGGTGTTCAGGAAGGTCATCATCTCCAGCTGGCGGGCGCCGCGGACGTAGATGTCGCCCTTGGTCGCCAGCGCCGCGCAGGCCCAGGAGGCGGCCTCCAGGCGGTCCGGCAGCGCGCGGTGGTTGTAGCCGTTCAGCTCGTCCACACCGGTGATCAGGATCGTCCGGTCGGTGCCCAGGGTGATGATCGCGCCCATCTTCTGCAGCACGCAGATCAGGTCGACGATCTCCGGCTCGATGGCCGCGTTGCGCAGCTCGGTGACGCCCTCGGCGAGCACCGCGGTGAGCAGCACCTGCTCGGTCGCGCCGACCGAGGGGTAGGGCAGCTCGATCTTGGTGCCGCGCAGCCGCTGCGGGGCCACCAGGTAGGTGCCCTGCGGGTGCTTCTCGATGCTGGCGCCGAACTGGCGCAGCACCTCGAAGTGGAAGTCGACCGGGCGGCCGCCGATGTCGCAGCCGCCCAGGCCGGGGATGAAGGCGTGGCCGAGGCGGTGCAGCAGCGGGCCGCAGAACAGGATCGGGATCCGCGAGGAGCCGGCGTGCGCGTCGATGTCCGCGACATTGGCGCTCTCGACGTGCGAGGGGTCGAGGATCAGCTCGCCGTCCTCGTCACCGGTGCGCACGGTCACGCCGTGCAGCTGCAGCAGGCCGCGGACCACCTTGACGTCGCGGATGTCCGGGACGTTGCGCAGTCTGCTGGGGCCCTGCCCGAGGAGGGCGGCGACCATGGCCTTGGGCACCAGGTTCTTCGCTCCGCGGACGCGGATCTCGCCTTCGAGCGGGTTTCCGCCGTGGACCAGCAGGACGTCGTCGGTCATCGTTCTCGCAATCCGGGGTGCCAGAGGAGTCGGGGGGAGGGCTCCGGGAGAGAGCCGGTGGTGGACCGGTCGTACGGGCGCGTTCGGGCCCCCGGCGAAACCGAGTCGGCACCGTATAAAGGCGTCCACCAGACGTAGATGGTAGTAGGCGTGCCGTTGGTTCCCGTGAGCCTCTCCCGTGATGGTGCTCTCTCCGGGCCCGGGCCCGCCCCCCGGTACGGCCGTACGGGTGTTCGTGGGCGTGGCCGTTTCCGGGCGTTGCGGTGTCCGAGCGGTGCGGTTCTGCGGGATCATGTGGGCATGACGGCGGCCCATTCGCACGGAGGCCGGTCCCACACCGGCCGTCTGCTCGTCGCGACGCCCCTGCTCACCGACCCGAACTTCGCGCGGGCGGTGGTGCTGCTCCTCGACCACGACGTCGAGGGGGCGCTCGGCGTGGTCCTGAACCGGCCGACGCCGGTCGAGGTGGGCAGTGTGCTGGACGGCTGGAACAGACTCGTCGGACAGCCGGCCGTGGTCTTCCAGGGCGGCCCGGTGGCGCTGGACTCGGCGCTCGGCCTCGCGGTGGCGCCGGGGGAGCCGGGCACCGGCGAGCCGCTCGGCTGGCGCCGGGTGCACGGCGCGATCGGCCTGGTGGACCTGGAGGCGCCGCCCGAGGTGCTGGCCGGCGAACTGGGCAGCCTGCGGATCTTCGCCGGGTACGCCGGGTGGTCGCCCGGGCAGCTGGAGGCGGAGCTGGAGAGCGGCGCCTGGTACCTGGTGGACTGCGAGCCGGGGGACGTCTCCAGCCCCGAGCCGGAGCGGCTGTGGCGCTCGGTGCTGCGCCGCCAGCGCGGCCCGCTCGCCCTGCTGGCGACCTACCCGGACGACCCGACGATGAACTGAGCCGACCGGCCCGGAGCCGCGACACTGGCCGGGTTTCCGGAGGCGCCCATAGACTTGGCACCCATGAGCACTCTTGAGCCCGAGCGCGGCCTCGGCACCGGCACCCTGGTCGAGCCCGTCCCGCAGGTGTCCCACGGGGACGGCGACCACGAGCGCTTCGCGCACTACGTCCAGAAGGACAAGATCATGGAGAGCGCGCTCTCGGGGTCCCCCGTGGTGGCGCTCTGCGGCAAGGTGTGGGTGCCCGGTCGCGACCCGAAGAAGTACCCGGTCTGCCCGATGTGCAAGGAGATCTACGACGGCATCGGCAAGCCGCAGGGCGGCGACGGCGACAAGAAGTAGTCCGCGGCGCCCCGCACAACGCCGTTTTGCATAGCACCAGGGTTCCCCTGGTGGTCTATGCCAATCGTCGGGGCGTGGGCAGGATGTCGGAATGGACCTCATTCCCGCACCTTCGAGTGCCGCCCGCCGCCCGGACGAGGACTATCCGCTCGACGCCGCCACCACGCTGACCGCACCCCCCGCGCTGGCCGACGCCGAGCGCTGGCTGCGGGCCACGCTGTCCGCCGCCACCGGGCTGCCGCTCGGCCCGGGCCGGCCGGGTGCGGGCATCGAGCTGGTCCAGGACGGGACGCTCGCCGCCGAGGCGTACCGGATCACGGTGCGCCCCGGCCACGCCCTGCTCACCGCGGGCGGCCCGGCCGGCGCGCTGTGGGGCGCGCAGACCCTGCGGCAGCTGCTCGGGCCGGACGCCTACCGCCGCTCGCCGCTGCGCCACGAGGGCTGGGTGCTGCCCGGCGCCGACATCGAGGACGCCCCCCGGTTCGGCTGGCGCGGCGCGCTGCTCGACGTCGCCCGGCACTTCCTGCCCAAGGCGGACGTGCTGCGCTTCGTCGACCTGCTGGCCGCGCACAAGCTCAACGTGCTGCACCTGCACCTGACCGACGACCAGGGGTGGCGGGTCGAGATCAAGCGCTACCCGAGGCTGACCGCGCGCGGTTCCTGGCGGGACCGCTCGATGGTCGGGTACCGGGCCGGACAGCGCCGCGACGACCGCCCGCACGGCGGCTTCTACACCCAGGACGACCTGCGCGAGATCGTCGCCTACGCGGCCGCCCGCGGGATCACCGTCGTCCCGGAGATCGACCTGCCCGGCCACACCCAGGCCGCCGTCGCCGCCTACCCCGAGCTGGGCAACACCGACGTGGTGGACACCGCCGCGCTCGGGGTGTGGACCGACTGGGGGGTGAGCCACAACGTGCTCAACGCCTCCGAGGAGACCCTGCGCTTCTTCGAGGGCGTGCTGGAGGAGGTCCTGGAGCTCTTCCCGTCCGAGTTCGTCCACCTCGGCGGCGACGAGTGCCCCAAGGAGCAGTGGAAGGACAGCGCCGCCGCGCAGGCGCGGATCCGCGAGCTGGGCCTGGCCAACGAGGACGAACTGCAGAGCCACCTCATCCGGCACTTCGACCGCTGGCTGGCCGAGCGCGGCCGCCGGCTGATCGGCTGGGACGAGATCCTGGAGGGCGGGCTCGCGCCCGGCGCCGCGGTCTCCTCCTGGCGCGGCTTCGGCGGCGGGATCGCCGCCGCGAAGGCCGGGCACGACGTGGTGATGTGCCCCGAGCAGCACGTCTACTTCGACCACCGGCAGGCGGACGGGCCGGACGAGCCGATCCCGGTCGGCTTCGTGCGCACGCTGGAGGACGTCTACCGGTTCGAGCCCGTCCCGAAGCAGCTGGACGAGGCCGCCGCCCGGCACGTGATCGGCACCCAGGCCAACCTGTGGAGCGAGTTCATGGACAGCGCCCGGGACATCGACTACCGGGCCTTCCCCCGGCTGGTCGCCTTCGCCGAGGTCGCCTGGTCCGCGCTGCCCGCCGAGCCGGCCGAGCGGGACTTCGCCGGTTTCGAGCGGCGGCTGACGACCCACCTGAAGGCGCTGGACGCGCTCGGCGTCGAGTACCGCCCGGCCGACGGGCCGCACCCGTGGCAGCGCTGGCCCGCCCCGGCCGGCCGGCCGATCGAGGGCCTGCCGCCGGTCCGTTAGGGCGTGTCCCGGGGGCCCTTTCCGGGGCCGCCGGGACCCCCGTGACACGCCCCGGTCGTGCTGACCGGGAACTTCTGAGCGGTCATCGGACGTCAAGAACTGATGAACATCTGCCCTGGCCCGGAGCGGGTCGGGGCAGATACCGCCCGGTATCGGTCCCAATCGGGCAGCCCCGTTCACCGGCCCCGAAATGATCATCGAGCATTGTGTGCCAGAGTTGCCCAACCCGGCCCGATCGCCCGTACCCTACGGGCCAGGCCGGGCTGCTGACGCAGGACGGCACGGCCGCAGGCCGGCGGGCGGCAGGCGATCGATGAGCAAGTGGAGCACGGTGGGACCCAGGTGAACCGGACGATCATGCTGCCGGCCTCCCTCGACGAGGCCGTCGACGCGCTGGCCGCCGCTCCGGCCGCGGTACCGGTGGCCGGAGCCACCGACCTGATGGAGGCCGTCAACGCCGGCCGCTTGCGCCCCGCCGCCCTGGTCGGCCTCGGCCGGATCACCGAACTGCGGGGCTGGCGCTACGAGGACGGCGGCACCGCCGTACTCGGCGCCGGACTCACCCACGCCCGGATGGACCGCCCCGACTTCGCCGCGCTCATCCCCGCGCTCGCCGACGCCGCCCGCACCGCCGGCCCGCCGCAGGTCCGCAACGTCGGCACCCTCGGCGGGAACATCGTCACCGCCGCCCCGGCCGGCGACACCCTCCCGGTGCTCACCGCGCTGGAGGCCGGCGTCACCCTGACCCGGGCCGGGGGCACCCGCGAGGTGCCGGTCAGTCACCTGCTCACCGGACTCGACCCGGTGCGCCCCGGCGAACTGCTCACCTGGGTGCGCGTCCCGCTGCTGCACGCCCCGCAGGTCTTCCTCAAGGCCACCGGCCGCAGCGGCCCGGCCCGCGCCACCGCCTCCGTCGCCCTCGTCCTCGACCCGGCCAGGCGCTCGGTGCGCTGCGCCGTCGGGGCCGTCGCGCCGGTGCCGCTGCGCCCGCTGGAAGCCGAGGCCTGGGTCGCCGGCTGCATCGACTGGGACGGCAGCCGGGAGATCGACCCGGCCGCGACCGCCGCCTTCGGCGAGTACGTGGCCGCCGCCTGCGTCCCCGACGACTACGGCGCCGAGGGCGCCTGGGAGGCCGTGACCGAGGGGCCGACAGCGGCCGCCGTTCGGCTGCGGCGTACCGTATCGGTGCTGGCCCGACGGGCGCTGGGAAGGGTGCTGAAGTGACCACAGACCCCATCGAGACCCTCGACGCCGACCCGCTCGGCCTCTCCCCGCAGGTCAGCCGCGAGCTGCGCCCGTGCGCCTCGTACACGCTGCGGGTCAACGGTTTCGAACGGCCCGTCACCGACGCCTGGATCGGCGAGAGCCTGCTCTACGTGCTGCGCGAGCGGCTCGGCCTGGCCGGCGCCAAGGACGGCTGCGAGCAGGGCGAGTGCGGGGCCTGCTCGGTGCAGGTGGACGGCCAGCTGGTGGCCGGCTGCCTGGTGCCCGCCGCGCTGGCCGCCGACAGCGAGATCAACACCGTCGAGGGCCTGTCGGCCGCCGGCGGCGCGAGCGCCGTCCAGCAGGCGCTGGCCGCCTCCGGCGCCGTCCAGTGCGGCTACTGCACCCCCGGCATGGCGATGGCGGTGCACGACCTGCTCCAACGCAACCACCGGCCCACCGAGGTGGAGGCCCGTCAGGCCCTGTGCGGCAACCTCTGCCGCTGCACCGGCTACCGGGGCGTGCTGGCCGCCGTCCAGACCGTCGCGGACGCCCGCGCGCTGGAGGCCGAGCAGGCGGAGGAGGCCGCCGAGGCCGCCGCCGCGCAGGCCGCCGCCGGGCCCGCCGCCGAGGCGCCGGCCGTGCCGGTCGCCGAGCCCGTCGCCGAGCCGCCCGCCGCACGGCCGGCGGAGGCGCCGGTCGAGCCCGGGCAGGCCGTCGAGCCGCCGGTCTACGCCGACGCCGGGGACTGGATCGAGCACGTCCCGCAGCAGGCCGTCGAGCAGCAGCCCGTCCCGCAGCAGCCCGTCGAGCAGCACGCCGTCCCGCAGCACGCCGTCGGGCAGCCGGGCGTCGGGCCGGCCCCGGCCGGAGTGCCGTACGGCGACCCCCAGGGCGGCTACGACACCGGCGTGTACGACACCACCGTGCTGGCCCCGATCCGGGACGCCATCCCCGCCCAGGCCGCCGACGAGCAGGTGTACTACCCGCCGCAGGGCTACCCCGAGCAGCCCTACCAGGCCACCCCCGCGCACGGCACCTACCTGCCCTACCCGGACGGCCACCAGCAGCAGAACGGCTACGACACCGGGTACGACGCCCCGGTCTACGAGCCCACCCCCGCGCACGGCACCCCGCTGCCCGGCACCGTTTACGACGGCACGCCGCCGCACGGCACCCCGTACCCCGCTCCGCACCCGCACGGTGCCCCGGCCGAGGGCGGCGCCCCGGCCGGTGTCCCGTACGGGGCCACCCCCGCCCACGGCATCCGGCTCCCCGAGGACGACCACGCATCATGACGTCGCCTACCGACATCGGCGCAGCACTCCAGCAGGACGGCGGCGAGGGCGGCGCACCGGAGCCGATCGGCCTGGGCAGCTCCCCGCTGCGCGGCGACGCGCTGCCGAAGGCGCTCGGCATCTACCCGTACGCGGCCGACCTCTGGGCCGAGGGCCTGCTGTGGGGCGCGGTGCTGCGCTCGCCGCACCCGCACGCCCGGATCCGCGGCATCGACACCTCGGCCGCGCTGGCGCTGCCCGGGGTGCACGCCGTGGTCACCGCCGCCGACCTGCCGCCCGGCCCGGACGGCACCCCCGACGGCGCCCCGGCCGGGCCGATCGTCTCCGACCGGCCGGTGCTGGCCGCCGGTGTGGTGCGCCACCACGGCGAGCCGATCGCCGCGGTGGCCGCCGACCACCCGGACACCGCCCGGCTGGCGGTCGGCCTGATCGCGGTCGACTACGAGCCGCTGGAGGCCGTCACCGACCCGGAGCAGTCCTTCACCGCGCCGCCGCTGCACCCGGACGGCAACCTGTTCCGCCACCTGCCGCTGCGCACCGGGGACCCGGACGCGGTCGGCGAGATCATCGTGGAGGGCCTCTACCAGGTCGGCCGGCAGGACCCGGCCCCGCTCGGCGCCGAGGCCGGGCTGGCCGTGCCGCGCCCGGACGGCGGCGTCGAACTGCACCTGTCCTCCACCGACCCGCACGGCGACCGCGACCGCACCGCCGCCTGCCTCGGCCTGGAGCCGGACCGGGTCCGGCTGGTGGCCACCGGCGTGCCCGGCGCCACCACCGACCGCGAGGACCTCTCGTTCCAGGTCACCCTGGCCCTGCTGGCACTGCGCACCGGCCGCCCGGTGAAGATGACGCTCACCCGCGAGGAGTCCTTCCACACCCACACCTCGCGCCACCCCGCGCTGCTGCGCTACCGCCACCACGCCGACGCCGAGGGCACGCTGGTGAAGGTCGAGGCGCAGATCCTGCTGGACGGCGGCGCCTACGCGGACGTCTCCGCCGAGGCGCTGGCCGCCGCGACGGCCTTCTCGGCCGGTCCGTACGTCTGCCCGAACGTCTTCGTGGACGCCTGGGCGGTGCGCACCAACAACCCGCCGGCCGGCCGGATGCGCGGCGAGGGCGCCCTGCAGGCCTGCTTCGCGTACGAGTCCCAGCTGGACCAGCTGGCCGCCCGGATCGGCGTGGACCCGGTGGAGATCCGCCGCCGCAACGCGATGTCCACCGGCGACCCGCTGCCCACCGGACAGGCCGTCACCTGCCCGGCGCCGGTGCGCGCCCTGCTGGACGCGGTCGCGGCCGAGCCGCTGCCGGCCCTGCCGGTGGACGACCCGGACGCCGAGTGGCTGCTGCCCGGCGGGCCCGGTGGCGCGGGCGACCCGGCGGCGGTGCGGCGCGGCATCGGCTACGCCGTCGGCATGGTGCACATGCTGGGCGCCGAGGGCGAGGACGAGGTCTCCACCGCGACGGTGCGGGTCAGCGGCGACCACGCGACGGTGATCTGCGCGGCGGTCGACGCCGGGCAGGGCTTCGCCACGCTGGCCCGGCAGATCGTGCAGACCGTGCTGGGCGTCAGCGAGGTCTACATCGCGCCGGCCGACAGCGACCAGTCGATCGCCGGGCCGTCCGCCCGCGGCCGACACACCTGGGTCTCCGGCGGCGCCGTCGAGCGGGCCGCGCTGATGGTCCGCCACCAGCTGCTGCAGCCGATCGCGGCGAACTTCGGGATGTCGGCGGAGCTGCTCCAGATCGCCGACGGCAAGATCACCTCGTACGACGGGGTGCTCGGCATGCCGGTCGCCGAGGCGCTGGAGGGCAAGGAGCTGTGGGCGACCGCGCAGTGCCGCCCGCACCCCACCGAGCCGCTGGACGAGTCCGGGCAGGGCGACGCCTTCGTCTCCATCTCGTTCTGCGCGATGCGCGCGGTGGTGGACGTGGACATCGAGCTGGGCGCCGTCCGGGTGGTCGAGATGACCGTCGCCCAGGACGTCGGCCGGGCGCTGAACCCGCGCCAGATCGAGGACCGGATCGAGGCGGGGGTGGCCCAGGGCGTCGGCCTGGCGCTGCTGGAGGACCTGCGGACGGAGGGCGGGGTGCTGCAGAACCCCTCGCTCACCGGCTACCGGCTGCCCACCGCGCTGGACACCCCGGAGGTGCGGATCGCCGCGCTGCTGGAGGAGCGCGACGTGGTGGCCCCGTTCGGCGCGAAGGCGGTCGGCGCCGTCCCCGCGGTGGTCGCCCCGGCGGCCGTCGCCGCGGCCGTGCGCGCCGCCACCGGCCTGCCGGTCGGCCGGCTGCCGATCCGGGCGGAGGACGCCGTCACCGCCTGACCGGACGGTTGGGAAAGGCGACGGAAAGCGGTGCAAACAGCGGAAAGGAATTGCCGGCCGACTTTTCCGGGTCGACCGGCAATTCCTTTCTCCACGAGGCCATGGCGGGGATCGAACCCGCGTGTACCGCTTTGCAGACGGTTCCCTAAGCCACTCGGGCACACGGCCAGTGAATTCATAGTGGCCGATCCGGGGAGAGCGGTCAACGCTCCTTTGTAAATTCTGTATGGCAGTGTGTGCTACCGTCGGAGACCGGTGGCGGCATTTCCGCCACCCCGGACGAGCGCGTCGTACCCGGTGACGACAAGACGGCGCAGTTCAGCGGCAATCCGGCCGCTGTGGACTGCGGAGGCACCACCGTCATGGCCTGGCTCGTTCTGATCCTCTCGGGTTTCCTCGAAACCGTCTGGGCGGTCGCCCTGGAATCGTCCAAGGGCTTCACCCGCCTCGTTCCCAGCCTCGTCTTCGGCGTCGCCCTGCTGTTCAGCATGGGCGGGCTGGCGTACGCGATGCGCACCATTCCGATCGGTACCGGCTACGCGGTCTGGGTCGGCATCGGCGCGGTCGGCACCGCGGTCTACGGCATGGCCGTCCTGGGGGACGCGGTGACCATGGCCCGGATCGGCTGCCTGCTGCTGATCGTCTCCGGCGTGGTGGGCCTCAAGGTGTTGCACTGAGCCCCGGCGGGCCCGCGGCGTAGGTCCCGGGGCGGAGTCGATCACCGACCGGGGTCAGGGGTCATCGGGGCGGACGGCTCTTACGATGTTACGTATGACCACTGCCTCCCCCACCTCGGTCGACCCTGTTCCGATACCCCTCGACGACGACCCCGGTGGCGGGGTGCTCGGCGGCCGCTACCGCGCGCTGACCCTGGGGATCGTCTCGGTGGTCCTGGTGATCGCCTTCGAGGCGACGGCCGTCAACACCGCGATGCCGACCGCGGCCCGCCAGCTGAACGGGCTCGGGCTGTACGCCTTCGCCTTCTCCGGCTACTTCACCACCAC
The DNA here is from genome assembly GCF_053597855.1 of Kitasatospora sp. NPDC001225. Lineage (NCBI taxonomy): Bacteria > Bacillati > Actinomycetota > Actinomycetes > Kitasatosporales > Streptomycetaceae > Kitasatospora > Kitasatospora sp. NPDC001225. The sequence goes on along the minus strand of NZ_JBSFJC010000008.1, from coordinate 96,448 downwards.
CCTGTTCGCCCTGGTCGTCTCCGGCCAGTGGTGCGACCGGAGCGGCCCGCTGAGGCCGCTGTTCAGCGGCATCGCGGTGTTCGGCGTGGGGCTGGTGGTGGCCGGGACGGCGCCCGGGATGTGGGTGTTCGTGGCCGGCCGGGCGATCCAGGGCCTGGGCGGCGGGCTGGTGATCGTCGCGCTGTACGTGGTCGTCGGCCGGGCCTACCCGGAGCGGCTGCGGCCCGCGGTGTTCGCGGCCTTCTCCTCCGCCTGGGTGCTGCCCTCGATCATCGGCCCGCTGGTCTCCGGGGCCGTCACCCAGCACCTGGGCTGGCGCTGGGTGTTCCTGGCCGTGCCGGTGCTGATCCTGCTGCCGCTGGCCGTGATGGGCCCGGCGCTGGCCCGCTCGGAGCGGGAGCGCCCGGTGGTCCGGGGCGCGGCCTTCGACCGCCGTCGCACCCTGCTGGCCGCGATGGCGGCGGTCGGCGCCGGCCTGCTGCAGTACGCGGGCCAGCGGCGCGACCTGATCGGGCTGCTCCCGGGGATCGCCGGGGCGGCGCTGCTGGTGCCGGCCGTCCTGGGGCTGCTGCCGACCGGGACCCTGCGGGCCGGGCGGGGGCTGCCGGCGGTGATCCTGCTGCGCGGGATGGCGGCCGGGGCGTTCCTCGGCGCCGAGGCCTTCGTCCCGCTGATGATGACCACCCAGCGGGACCTCTCGCCGACGCTGGCCGGCCTGACCCTGACCAGCGGCGGCCTCACCTGGGCGGTCGGCTCCTGGCTCCAGGGCCGGCCCGGGGCGGAGCGCTACCGCGAGGCGATGATCCGGGGCGGCCTGCTGCTGACCGCGGTGGCGATCGGGGGCGCCGCGCTGGTGCTGTTCCCGGCGGTGCCGGCCTGGGTCGCGTCGGTGGCCTGGGGCGTCGGCGGCATCGGGATGGGGATGGCGATCGCGAGCGTCAGCGTGCTGATGATGAAGCTCTCCACGCCGGAGGACGCCGGGGCCAACTCGGCCGCCCTGCAGATGAGCGACGCGCTGGGCAACGTGCTGCTGACCGGGATGGCCGGGGTGCTGTTCGCGGCGCTGGGCGGCGGCTCGCTCGCCGCCGCCCACGAGGGCGGCGGGGCGGCCGGCTCGCCCGGCGCCTTCGCGGTGATCCTGCTGTCGATGGCCGGGGTGGCGCTGCTCGGCGCGCTGCTGGCCGGCCGGGTGCGGGCGAAGGCCTGACGGTCAGGACCCGGCGGGGGCTCCGGCCCCCACCGGGGCGCCGAGGAAGGCCTCCCAGCCGCCGGCCGGTGCCTGGCCCGGGGCGAGGGTCTGGAGCTTGCGCAGCACCGCCGGGTCCTGGGCGTCCAGCCAGTCGACCAGCTGCCGGAAGGAGACCAGCCGGACCTCCGGCTTGCCCGCGATGGTCCGGAGGACGTCCTCGACGGCGTTCATGTAGATGCCGCCGTTCCACTCCTCGAAGTGGTTGCCGATGACGTACGGCGCCCGGTTGCCGTTGTAGGTGCGGTCGAAGCCCATCAGGTAGGCGTCGCGGGCCTGGGTCTGGAAGCCGGGGTGGAGCGCCGGGTCGGCCTTGGTGTTGGGGCCGCACTGGTTGTACATGATGTTGTAGTCCATCGAGAGCACCTGGAAGGTGTGCCCGGGGAACGGGATGGACTGCAGCGGGAGGTCCCACAGGGCGCCGCCCTGGATCTTCTGCGGCCACACCTGGGTGCCGTTGCCGCTGCTGTCGTAGCGCCAGCCGCGCTTGACCGCGGTGGGCAGCAGGTTGCGCTGGCCCTCCAGACAGGGGGTGCGGCTGCCGATCAGCTCCTTGCGGTAGTCGAAGGGCAGCGCCGGCAGGTCGGTGAAGCCGGTGTTGGTGCGCCAGTTCGTCACGAAGTCCATCGCCTGCTGGATCTCGCTGTCCCACTCCTCGGGGGACCACTTGCCGACGCCGGTGGAGCCGCAGAAGTGGCCGTTGAAGTGGGTCCCGATCTCGTGGCCCTCCAGCCAGGCCGCGTGCACGTTCTCCAGGGTGTCGCGGATGTGCTGGTCGCTCAGGTAGCCGATGTCGGAGGCGCCGGCCCTGTGCTGCGGCGGGCGGTAGAGGTCCTTCTTGGACTCCGGCAGCAGGTAGAGGCCGCTGAGGAAGAAGGTCATCTTCGCGTCGTGCTCCTGCGCCAGCCGGCGGAAGCGGGCGAACAGGCCGTTGTCGAGCTCGCCGGCGCCGTCCCAGGAGAAGACCACGAACTGCGGCGGGCGCTGGCCGGGCTGCAGCCGGTCGGGGACCGGCTGGTGCGGCTGGGCGCCGGTGTCCGAGGTGGAGCCGTCGCCGATCAGGACGGCCTGCGGCTTGGGGGCCGGGGCCGGGGCGGGGGTGTCGCCCCGCTCGTCGGCCGCGCCGGTGGCCGGGACGACGGCTCCGGGCACCCGCACTCCGCCGGTGGCGTGGTCGCTGCCGCAGCCGGCCGCCAGGGTGGCGGCGGTGGCGGCGCCCGCCGCCAGCAGGGTGCGGCGTGAGAGGGCTTCCATGGTCACTCCGTTCGTGGGGCGGTGGGGCGGTGTGCGGGAGTGCGGAGTCCGGTCGGACAAGTGGGTGATACAACCCGTGGCCGGGTCAGCATGGCACGGGGGCGGGGCCGGTCGGAGAGGCGCAGCGCGTCGTCCGGAGCGATCGCCCGAACGCCGCAACCGATCGGGTCCGTAGAACCGTCGGTAGCTCGTGTCGGGAGTGTTCCTGCGGCGATCGTATGCGGGGGGCGGCCGTCGCGCTCCGCGACCGGGTGCCCACGGGGCGCACGAAAGAGGGCGTCAGCCCTGCCGATCGGCGGGTGCCGGTACGACCGTCGTATGGACGTGCCTTACAGTCCGTTCCGGTTGAATTGTTTCCCAGGAAACTCCCAGGAAGCGGGGTTCCGTCGGCAGAGGGGAGCGCCCGTGGGCGTCCAGCAGAGCAGGGGGCCCTGGCCGGGCACCCTGGCGGCGGGTGCCGCGCTGGTGCTCGGTGCCTGGCTCGTGCACGACGGAGGCCCGTCGCTGCCGCCCGCGCCGGGGGCCGGCCAGGCCCAGGCCGGGATCACGCCGGTCTCGGTCGTCCCTCCGCTGGGCCCGTCCGCGCCGACCCGGATCCGCATCCCGGCGGTGCGCCTGGACGCCCCGGTCACCGCGCTCGGACTGGACGCGGACGGCCACCTGCAGACCCCGCCCGAGGCGGACCGCAACCTGGCGGGCTGGTACCGGGGCGGGGCCAGCCCCGGCCAGCGCGGTACCGCGATCCTGGCGGGACACGTCGACAACAAGACCGGCCCCGCGGTCTTCTATCATCTGGGCGCGCTCCGTCGGGGGGACCGGATCGAGATCGCCCGGGCGGACGGCGCCACCGCCGTCTACCAGCTCTACGCCATCGAAGTGCACGACCGAAAGGACTTCCCGGACGATCGGGTCTACCGTCAGGCCACTGACGCGCAGCTGCGGGTGATCACCTGCGGCGGCTCGTACAGCGAGGAGCACGGCTACGACGGCAACGTCGTCGCCTACGGCTTCCTGGCCGACACCACCCCGCCGGGCAAAGCCGCATGAGCACGCTGACCCTTGCCTCCCGCTGGAACCCGATCGACTGGCCGCTCACCGAGGGCCTGATCCCGCACGCCGTGCTGGCGGCCGGCTGGGCGGCGCTGATCGCGCTCGCCGTCGGCCGCGGCCGGAGCTGGTGGCGGGTCCGCCTGCCCGCCGCCCTGATCACCGCCGCGGCGCTCAGCTGGCTGCTGGACGTCGTGGTCGACGGCTGGTGGCACCCCTTCCCGGAGGGCACGCCCAAGTACGTCACCTGGTGGATAGCCATCGCCCTGACCGGGCTCTGCCTGGCCGGCTACCGGATGCGCCGGCTCACCTGGCGGCGGCGGGGGCTCGCGCTGGGCCTGTGCGGCCTGGTGGTGCTGATGGCCTCCTCCGAGGTGAACATCGGCTTCGGCCAGTTCCCGAGCGGGCGCGTGATGCTCGCGCCGTGGCTGACCAAGACCGACGGGCTGGTCGCCGACAAGGCGGGCCAGACCGTGGCCGCCCCGCCGGGCAGGACGCTGGAGGAGGTCTGGCAGCCCCCGGCGGACCTGCCCGAGAAGGGCACCGTGTCGGTGGTGCCGATCCCCGGCACCAAGTCGGGCTTCAAGGCCCGCGACGCGTACGTCTACCTCCCGCCCGCCTACCAGGCCACCCCGCGGCCGCTGCTCCCGGTGATCGTGATGATCACCGGTCAGCCCGGCGTCCCGGGGGACTGGGTGCTCTCCGCGCAGATCAACGAGGCGCTGGACGCCTACGCCGCGGACCACGGCGGCCTCGCGCCGATCGTGGTGATGCCCGACCAGCTCGGCTCCACCTGGGCCAACACGCTCTGCCTCGACTCCAAGATCGCCAAGACCCAGACCTACCTGGCGGTGGACGTCCCCGAGTGGGTGCACCAGCACCTCCAGACGGCGGCCGGCCGGAAGTCCTGGGCGATCGGGGGCGCCTCGATGGGTGGAACCTGCGCCCTCCAGCTCGGCGTCAACGCCTCCGACGTGTACGGCACCGTCCTCGACATGTCCGGGCAGGAGGAACCGACCCTGGGCAGTCGGGAACAGACCGTCAAGGCCGCCTTCGGTGGTGACGAGAAGAAGTTCGACGCGGTCGATCCGCTCCAGGTGATGGCCCGCAAGAAGTTCCCGGACACCAACGTCGCGTTGGTCGTCGGCGAGACCGACGAGGAGTTCAGACCGCAGATGGAGAAGGTCTACCAGGCCGCGCAGGCGGCCGGAATGAAGTCCAAGTTCGAACTGATGCCGGGTGGCCACGGCTGGGTCGTCTTCCGGCCCGGCATCGCCCAGCAGCTCCCGTGGCTCGCCCAGCAGACCGGGCTGACCCGGTGACCGGGGCGGGGACGGCGCTGGCCACCGTCGGCGAGCAGCGCGGGCCGGGGCCGGACGCGGAGCGCTCGGCCGAGCGCGGCACCGACCGGGCCGACCGGGCGCCGGTCACCCGGACGCCGGAGCCGCGCCCGCAGAAGGTCCGGCGGGCGGCCGGGGTCCTCGGCGCCAGGCTGCGCTCGGCGCCGCTGACGCTGGCCCTGCTGGCCGGGCTCTGGCTGCTCGGCGCGGCCACCCGCAGCCTGGGCCACGGCCCGTCGGACCGGCTGCTGGAGCGGGCCGGCATCGGCCTGTCCACGCTGGCCGAGGGCCACTGGTGGACGCCGGTCACCTCGATGTTCTGGTGTTCGGGCCGCGGCTCGTACGTGTTCACCAGCCTGCTGCTGCTCCTGGTCGGCCCGGCCGCCGAGCACCGGCTCGGGCGGCTGCGCACCCTCGCGGTGCTGGTCGGCGGGCAGGTCGTCGGCACCCTGCTGGGCACCGGGCTGGTCGCGTTCGGCTCCTCGGCGGGGGAGCAGTGGACCGCCTCGGTGGCCGACCAGATCTCGGTCGGCCCCGGCGTCGGCGTGTTCGCGCTGGCCGGGGTCCTCGGGTACCGGCTCACCGTGCTCTGGCGCCGCCGGCTGCACCTGCTGGTGCTGCTCGTCCCGCTGGTGATGACGCTGTACGTGGGCCACCTGCAGAGCGTCCAGCGGTGCGCCGCCGCGCTGGCCGGGCTCGGCCTGGGCGCGCTGGTCAGCCGGGGCCGCCCGCACCTGCGCACGCACCGCTCCTCGCACTCGGAGACCCGGGTGCTGGTGGCGCTCTGCCTGGTCGCGGCCGCCTTCGGGCCGCTGCTCGCCTCGCTGTACGACAACGCCAGCGGGCCGTTCAACACCTTCTCCGAGCTGTACTTCTCGCACCGGCTCAGCCCGGACGAGGTGGCCGACTTCTGCGCGCAGTCGGCGCACGACTGCGCCCGGGCGCACGCCGTCGTCCGGATCTTCGACACCCCGGGCCGGATGATGGCCGCGCTGATCCCGGCACTGCTGCTGGTGCTCGCCGAGGGGCTGCGCCGGGGCCTGCGGTTCGCCTGGCTGGTCACCGTGGCCACCGAGCTGCTCTGGGCGGCGCTGCTGTGCTGGCTCTACCTGGACGCCGGGCCGGTCAGCCGGGACGTGGTGCAGTACTTCGTCGAGGCGCTGCTGCTGCCGCTGCTGACCACCGCGCTGCTGGTGGCCACCCGCAAGCGGTTCCTGCTGCGGCTGTCCGGCCGCTCGGTGCGCCGGCTGGCCCTGGTGCTCGGCGGCGCGGCGCTCGCCTCCGCGGCCACCTACGTGGGGGTCGGGCGGCTGGTGGCCGGGGAGTTCGAGCCGGGGGCGTCCGCCCGCCGGCTGGTGGCCGGGCTGCCGGCCCAGTTCCTGCCGCCCGCGTACAACGACCTGCTGCCGGACTACCCGATCGCGGTCGGGCCGGTGGCGCGCTTCCTGGAGACGTACTGCGGGCTGGCGTTCTGGGCGGTCGCGCTGGCCGTGCTGCTGTCGGTCTTCCGCCGGCCGGTGCTGCACACCGACGCGGCGGCGGCCGCCCGCGCGCGGGCGCTGCTGGCCGAGCACGGCGGCGGGACGCTCTCGTTCATCGCCACCTGGGACGGCAACCACTACTGGTTCGACGAGGGCGGCCGGGCGGCCGTCGCCTACCGGGTGGTGGGCACCGTCGCGCTGACCACCGGCGACCCGTTCGGCGCGCCGGAGGACCGGGCCCGGGCGGTGGCCGGCTTCGCCCGGTACTGCGACGCGCGCGGCTGGACGCCGTGCTTCTACAGCGTCTGCGGCGAGACCAGGGCCGCCACCGCGCAGCTCGGCTGGCGCTCGGTGCAGGTCGCCGAGGACACCGTGGTGCCGCTGCCCGAGCTGGCCTTCACCGGCCGCAAGTGGCAGGACATCCGCACGGCCCTCAACAAGGCCGGCAAGCAGGGCATCTCCGCGGAGTGGTGGGCGTACCACGAGGCGCCGCTCGCGCTGCGGGAGCAGATCCGGGCGATCTCCGAGGAGTGGGTCTCCGAGAAGGGCCTGCCGGAGATGGGCTTCACGCTCGGCGGGCTGGAGGAGCTGGACGACCCGGACGTGCGGGTGCTGATCGCGGTGGACGAGCAGCGGGTGGTGCACGGGCTGACCAGCTGGATGCCGGTGTACGAGAACGGCGTGCCGGTCGGCTGGACGCTGGACTTCATGCGCCGGCGCTCGGACGGCTTCCGCGGCGTCAGCGAGTTCCTGATCGCCTCGGCGGCGCTCGGCTTCAAGGAGGAGGGCGCGCGCTTCCTGTCGCTGTCGGGCGCGCCGCTGGCCCGGACCGGGCAGGACGAGGAGCCCACCGGCCTGCAGCGGATGCTGGACTGGATGGGCAAGGTGCTGGAGCCGGTGTACGGCTTCCGCTCGCTGCTGGCGTTCAAGGCGAAGTTCCAGCCGGAGTACCGGCCGATGTACATGGCGTACCCCGACCCGGCCGCGCTGCCCGGCATCACCAGGGCGATCGGCAAGGCGTACCTGCCGCACCTGACGGCGGCCCAGGGCGTCCGGCTGATGCGCAAGCTCTCGGGCTGACCCGCCCCTGGGGGCGCGACCGTACGGGCTTCCCGGGCCCCGGACCCGGGTCGCCGCGCGACGGACGCGGACGGACGGTTCACCACGCGGGCGGGCGCGTCACGGCCCGGAAGCACGGGGGCGCTTCCGCGGGCCGGCGCCCCCGTCAGCCGAGCAGCTGGGCGAGCGCGCGGTCGGCGTCCAGGTGCAGGTGCTCCTCGCCCTCGGGGACGACCAGCCGGCTGCGCCACAGGAAGCGGCGCAGGTCGGCGGCGTCGAACTGGAGCAGCGCGGTGCCCTCGGGCGCCCGCAGCTCGACCATGGTGCGCCGGCCGACCGCGGGCCGGACGTGGACGTCCCCGGCGCCGGACGGCAGCTCCAGACCGGCCGAGAGCAGCTGGCGCGCGAAGACCCAGACGATGTCCTCGGAGCCCCGGCGCTCGGCCGGGTCGTCCAGCGAGAACTCGGCGGGGAAGGCCATCCGGACGGCCAGCGGGTCCTCCGGCAGGTAGGAGAGCCCCACCCGCAGCCGGACGGAGCGGTGGGAGGAGAGGATCAGGCGGGCCTGGACGGTCTCTTCGACGGTGCGCACGGGCGGGGTCCCTTCGGTTCGGTGCGAGGCTGCGTGACAGCAGTGAGGGTTGCTGCGGCCTCACCCTGGTGAGAGTCCCGGGACGGGTGGTGCTTACCGGATTCCACGAGGCAATCGGTGTGATCCGGGTCACATCGATTTCCGGCCGCGCGGGCCCGGCGCGGAGCGCCGCCTGGAGGCCCGAACGGCGCCGGACCCGGTACGCTGGGCGGGTTGTCCGATTGCCGCCCGACCGCGGGGTGAGGCCGCAAAACCGCCTCTGACCTGCGATGATCCCCCTCGGAGACCGTGAGTACTGCCGCCGCCTCCTCGATGCCGCTGTTCTCCGACGTACCGGAGCCGCAGGCGCCCGTCCGATCCGTCGGCCACGCCGCGCCCGCCGGTTCGCACCACCTCTCCCCGGCCTTCCCCGGCCGCGCCCCCTGGGGCACCGCCGGCAAGCTGCGGGCCTGGCAGCAGGGCGCGCTGGACAAGTACATCGAGACCCAGCCGCGCGACTTCCTCGCGGTCGCCACCCCGGGCGCAGGCAAGACCACCTTCGCGCTCACCCTGGCCTCGTACCTGCTGCACAACCACCTGGTGCAGCAGGTGACGGTCGTCGCACCGACCGAGCACCTGAAGAAGCAGTGGGCCGAGGCCGCCGCGCGGATAGGCATCCGGCTGGACCCGGCGTACTCCTCCGGGCCGCTCTCCCGGGACTACCACGGCATCGTGGTCACCTACGCGGGCGTCGGGGTCAACCCGATGCTGCACCGCAACCGGACCGAGGCCCGCAAGACCCTCGTGATCATGGACGAGATCCACCACGCCGGTGACTCCAAGTCCTGGGGCGAGGCCTGCTTCGAGGCCTTCGAACCGGCCACCCGCCGACTGGCGCTGACCGGTACGCCGTTCCGCTCCGACACCAACCCGATCCCGTTCGTGGCCTACGACGCGGGCAGCGACGGCATCCGCAAGTCCATCGCCGACTACACCTACGGCTACGGGCACGCGCTCGCCGACCACGTCGTCCGTCCGGTGATCTTCCTCAGCTACAGCGGCAACATGCGCTGGCGCACCAAGTCCGGCGACGAGCTGGAGGCCCGGCTCGGCGAGCCGATGACCAAGGACCTGATCGCCCAGGCCTGGCGCACCGCGCTGTCCCCGCAGGGCGAGTGGATCCCCTCCGTCCTCCAGGCCGCCGACCGGCGCCTCACCGAGGTCCGCAAGGCGATCCCGGACGCCGGCGGACTGGTCATCGCCACCGACCAGAACGTGGCCCGCGCCTACGCCAAGATGCTGCGCGAGATCAGCGGCGAGAAGGTCACCCTGGTCCTCTCCGACGAGACCGAGGCCTCCAAGCGGATCTCCGACTACGCGGAGGGGACCTCGCGCTGGATGGTCGCCGTCCGCATGGTGTCCGAGGGCGTCGACGTGCCCCGGCTGTGCGTCGGGGTCTACGCCACCTCGATCTCCACCCCGCTGTTCTTCGCCCAGGCCGTCGGCCGCTTCGTGCGCGCCCGCAAGCGCGGCGAGACGGCCTCGGTGTTCCTGCCGACCATCCCGATGCTGCTGGGCTTCGCCAACGAGATGGAGCTCCAGCGCGACCACGTGCTGGACCGGCCGAAGAAGGAGGGCGACGGCCTCTTCGACGAGGAGGACCGGCTGCTCGCCGAGGCCGAGCGGGCCAACGACGGGCCGGACGGCGCGGGCGGCGACGAGTTCTCCTACGAGGCGCTGGGCTCCGAGGCGGTCTTCGACCGGGTCCTGTACAACGCCATGGAGTTCGGCATGCAGGCCCACCCGGGGAGCGAGGAGGAGGAGGACTACCTCGGCATCCCGGGCCTGCTGGAGCCGGACCAGGTGCAGATGCTGCTCCAGAAGCGCCAGCACCGGCAGATCCAGCGCAGCAGGACCAAGCCCGCCGAGGAGGCCGACCTGCTGGAGCTGCCGGCCGAGCAGCGGCCGGTGGTCACCCACCAGGAGCTGCGGGAGCTGCGCAAGGAGCTGAACGCGCTGGTGGCCGCCTGGCACCACCGCACCAACCAGCCGCACGGCACCATCCACAACGAGCTGCGCCGCCAGTGCGGCGGGCCGCTCACCGCGCAGGCCACCGCCAACCAGCTCAAGGCGCGGATCGTGAAGATCCGGGAGTGGGCCAACTAGTCCGGGCGGCGGCCCGGCGGGGCCTGTCGGCGGAGGGGCTTCGAAGGGCGGCGCGTCCGGTCATCGGACCGGGGGCGCGTCCGGAGCCCGACGCACCCGGCGAATCGCGGGGGTTCGTCCCGAATTCGAGGCGCTGTTGGAGTTGATCACGCCCGAATTTTGGACAACCACTTCCGTCGCGTCATTTCCTTCACTACCTTTCCCCCACGCTCTTCCGTCGGGCAACCCCCGCGGGACGGCGTCGCAGGGCCGTGCGCGTCAACGACGACGCCGTACGGCCCGAGCGCGGCCACCCCCACCTGCGCGCGACACCGACCTTGGAACGGCGCCGCCCGCCCCGCGAGCGCCGCGGAAAGGATTGCCCGTCGTGACAGCCGAGACCTCCCAGACCCTGGACCGCGGCGTCCGGGTCCTCAAGCTCCTCGCCGACTCCGAGCGCGGGCTCACCGTGACCGAGCTGGCCGCCCGGCTGGCCGTCAACCGGACCGTGGTCTACCGGCTGCTGGCCACCCTGGAGCAGCACGGCCTGGTCCGCCGGGACATCGGCGGGCGCGCCCGGGTCGGCCTCGGTGTGCTGCGCCTCGCGCACCGGGTGCACCCGCTGCTGCGCGAGGCCGCGCTGCCGGCCCTGCGCAGCCTCGCCGAGGACCTCGGCGCCACCGCCCACCTGACCCTGGTGGACGGCAACGAGGCGCTGGCCGTCGCCGTGGTCGAGCCCAGCTGGACCGACTTCCACGTCGCCTACCGGACCGGCCTGCGCCACCCGCTCACCGAGAGCGCGGCCGGCCGGGCGATCCTGGAGGCGCGCACCTTCCCCAGCCAGCGCCGGCCCGAGCAGGGCTTCGTCATCACCCGGGCGGAGGAGCAGTCCGGGGCGAGCGGGGCCGCCGCCGCGCTGGTCGGACTGAGCGGCATCGAGGGCAGCGTCGGCGTGGTGATGCTGAACGGCATGGTGCCCGAGCGGGTCGGCCCCCGGGTGGTGGAGGCGGCGACCGAGGTGGCCGACGCCCTGAGGTAGCGCCCGCACCCGGTGTCGGGTGTGTTTGGATTCCCCTTGTGTCCGACACCAAGCTCTCCAAGGCCCTCACCTCCCCGCGGACCCGCGCGCTCACGCTGTGCGGGGTGCTGGTCGCCGTGCTGTTCGGGGTGGCCGCCTTCGTCCCGCTGCCGTACACGATCACCTGGCCGGGCCTGACCGCGGACACCCTGGGCTCGTACGAGGACAAGCCGGTCCTCACGATCACGGGCGCGCCGCTGCGCACCACCGAGGGCGAGCTGCGGATGGTCACCATCACGGCGACCAACCCGGGGCAGAAGAACACCTTCTGGCGCTCGATGCAGGCCTGGTTCGACCCGAAGGAGGCCGTGCGCCCGACCGAGACGGTCTACCCGGAGAGCAACCCGGTGAAGGCCGACGAGGCGACCGCCGCGCAGATGGCCGAGTCGCAGGACGCCGCCACCGCGGCCGCGCTGAACTACCTCCGCCTGTCGCCGGACCAGGTGAAGGTCAAGGTCGACCTGGGCGCGGTCGGCGGCCCGAGCGCCGGCCAGATGCTGGCGCTGGGCATCGTCGACAAGCTGGCCGGCGACGGCAAGGGCGGCGACCTCACCGGCGGGCTCACCGTGGCCGGCACCGGCACCATCGAGGCGGACGGCACCGTCGGCCCGGTCGGCGGCGTCCCCCTGAAGACGCAGGCGGCGGCCCGGGACGGCGCGACGGTGTTCCTGCTGCCCAAGGACGAGTGCTCGGACGCCAAGGTGAACACCCCGAAGTCGCTGCGGCTGGTGCCGGTCGGCACCCTCGGCGAGGCGGTCTCCGCCCTGGAGGCGCTGAAGAGCGGCGGCAGCGTCCCGTCCTGCTGACCTCCGGCCGGCCTCGTGCGGGCCTCCGACCGGCCGGGCGTCCCCCCGCACGGGGTCGGCCCGGCCCGCGCGGTCAGATTCCGAAGGCGACCGCGGCGAAGTCCTCGCCGAGCCGGGTGCGCAGCTCGGCGGCGATCCCGGCCAGCCGGTGGGCCTGGGCCATCGGCAGGGAGACCGAGATCGCGCCGATGCCGTTGCCCGCGACGATCGGCACCGCCGCACCCGCCGAGCCGAGCGCGTACTCCTGGAACTGGGTGATCGGGACGGCCCGCCGCGGGCCCTGGCGGGGCAGCAGCGGCAGGCAGGCCGGGTCCCGCAGGGTGTACGGGGTGAACGGCACCATCGGGTAGCGGGCCAGGTGGGCCCGGCGCTCCTCGGCGGTCATCAGGGCGAGCAGGGTCTTCCCGGCCGCGTGGGCGTGGGCGCCGACCCGCCAGCTGTGCCGGTCGATCAGCGGCGCGCCGGGGGCCTCGGCGGCCTCGATCAGCTCCACCTCGCCGTGCCGGTACCAGGTGAAGTAGACGGCGGCGGACAGCTCGTCGGCGAGCAGGCCCAGCAGGGCCCTGAGCCGGGCCCGGTCGGTGGCCGGGCCGTCGTCCCGGACCAGCCCGGTGACGGCTGGGCCGGTCAGGTAGCGGCCGCTGTGGCGCTCCAGGTAGTGGTCGTGCACCAGGGTGCGCAGCAGGTGGTAGGCGGTGCCCAGGGCGAGGTCGGTGTCCCGGGCGAGCTGCTTGGCGGTGGCGCCCTTGGGGTAGCGGGCGGCCGCCGCCAGCAGGCGCAGGGCGCGCTGGGCGGAGGCGATGAGGGTGGGGGCGGTACCGTCGGCCGCGACGGCGTTCGTCATGCGGGGGCCGACCAGGGGGAGGGCGCGGCCGCCACGGGTATCAGCGGGCCGGAGAGCGGCGCCAGGATTTGTAGAACGTTCATACATAAATCTTGCGGCCCCCGACGCCTCCTGCCTATGCCGAATCGGCGCGTGGCGTGGCGCGGACCCTCCTACTCGGCGGCGGCCTGGTCCACCAGCGGCAGGATCCGGTACGGCACCGGGTTCTCCAGCACGATCGCGGTGGACGAGCGGACGATCCCGTCGAAGCCCAGCACCCGGTCGATCACCCGCTGCAGATCGGCGTTGGACCGGGCCACGATCCGCACCAGCATGTCCCCGATCCCGGTGATGGTGTGCAGCTCCAGCACCTCCGGCACGCTCGCCAGGTGCGCCCGCACGTCCGCGCCCTGCCCCTGGGAGATCTCCAGGGTGGCGAAGGCCGTCACCGGGTAGCCGATCGCCGCCGGGTCCACCTCCGGGCCGAAGCCGCCGATCACGCCCTTGGCCTGGAGCCGGTCCAGCCGGGCCTGGACGGTGCCCCGGGCGACCTGCAGCCGGCGCGAGCACTCCAGCACCCCGATCCGGGGCTCCTCGGCGAGCAGCCGGATCAGCCGGCCGTCCAGCGGGTCGATCGTGTCGTTCGTACTGCCCACGATGGAATTCCCTTGAGGGGCAGTGGAGTTGGGGGAGCCGGGGGAGCTCGGCGAGTGGGCGGGGGGCATTCGCGGCACCGTCCTGTGGTGGGCATTCTGTACAGCGGCGCGGCCGATTCTCCCGCTCCGGGGCACAGCTTGACCAGGAGGAAACGGAACAGTTGCGCGCGGGTCGGCCCGGCGACACCCTCCAGCCACACCCCCGTGCGCAGGGCCCCACCCCCGGTGCCGGGGGCGGCCACGATGGTCCGTACGCCTACCGGGAGGGCAGTCATGACCGACACCGCCGCCGAACCCGCCCTGTTCGGGGCAGACCTCCCAGCGGACCCGGCGGAGGCGGGGCCGCTGCCGATGGGCCGCGCCGACGCGGTGGTCTTCGCGGTCGCCGACGCCGAGCGGGCGGCCCGCCGCTACTGCGCCGCGCTCGGGCTGCGATGTACCGCGTACGCCGGGCCGGAGACCGGCGAGCCGGAGCTGCTCTCGTACGTGCTCGCGGCGCCGGGCACGCGGATCGTGCTCACCTCCCCGGTGCCCGCCGCCCCGCCGGTGCCCGCCGCCCCGGTGCGGGCCGCCTCCCGGACCGCGCCCCGGGTGCGGACCGGCGGCCCGCGCGGCCGGGAGCTGACCGCGTACCTGGACCGGTACGGGGACGGGGTGCTGGACCTCGCGGTGAGCGTGCCGGACGTCTACTACGCCTACGACTACGCGGTGGACCGGGGCGCGCTGTCGCTGGCCGAGCCGTACGAGGCGCGGGACGACTACGGCGCGGTGGTGCTCGCCACCATCGGGGTGCCGGGCGGGACCAGGCACACGCTGGTGGACCGGGCGGGGTACGTGGGGCCGTACCTGCCGGGGTACGTGCCGTGCGACGGCCTCTGACGGGGCGTCGTGCGGCGGACCGGTTCCTGACGGACCGCCGGAAGCGCCTCAGCGGATCGCCGTCTCCACGATCGGCGGGTGGCCGTTCCAGGAGGCGAAGACGGAGTTGGCCTCGTCGCCCCGGGTGAAGTCGACCCGCAGCCACTGGCCGTCGGTCCACACCTGCATCTGCCAGCCCGGGTCCGGGGTGGCGGAGACCAGGGTGGCCCGGTCCGGCTTCAGGTCCAGCGCGACCTTGCCGCCCGGGATCGGGTAGCTCTTCACCGTGGACGTCGTGGTGGCGGTGGGGACGGGCCGGCGGGTGGGCGGCGCGGCGGCGGTGGTGGCGGGGGCCGGGCCGTGCGGGGCGGTGGCGGTGGTGGCGGCGTTGGTGGTGCCGGTGGTCGGGGAGACCGCCGGGGAAGGGGTCGTGGACTGTGCGGCGGAGCGCGGCTGGTCCGCGGTGGCGGGCGCGGAGTGCAGCGTGCCGTCGGCCTTCGGGGAGGGCAGCGGCAGCGCCGTGGGCCGTTCGAACGCGGCGCCGGTCAGCACCGCGTGCACGCCGAGCCAGGACAGCGCCACCGCCGCCCCGGTGGCCGCCGCCCAGGCGCCGAGCTGTACCAGTCCGTTCCGCATCGTCCGCACATCCTGCCGTATTTCCATACGGATGGAGACCGGCACCCCCGGTATTCAGCAGGGCAGTTGCACAATGTCCGGACCCACCCCCGAGGTACAGACCACTGACCGGCGATGGCGTACCGTGCAGGCCCATGGCAACAGTGCTCGTGGTCGAGGACGACCCCTTCGTACGATCCGCCCTCATCCGGCACCTGACCGACACCGGTCACGCGGTCCGCAGTGTGGGCACGGCTCTGGAGGCGCTGCGGGAGGTCGCCCAGGTCGGCTGTGACCTGGTGATCCTCGACCTCGGCCTGCCGGACCTGGACGGCAGCGAGGCGCTCAAGATGATCCGGGGCCTGACCAACGTTCCGGTGATCATCTCCACCGCCCGGGACGACGAGGCCGAGATCATCCGGCTGCTCAACGACGGCGCCGACGACTACCTGGTGAAACCTTTCTCCGGGGAGCACCTCAGCGCCCGGATGACCGCCGTGCTGCGCCGCTTCGGCAGCGGCTCGGCCCCCGTCGCCCAGGTGCTGCGGGTCGGCGGACTGGCCATCGACCTCCAGCGGCGGGAGGCCGCGCTGGACGGACGGCCGCTCGACCTGACCCGCCGTGAGTTCGACCTGCTGGCCTTCCTGGCCGCCCGGCCCGGCGTGGTGGTGCCGCGCAAGGAGATCCTCGCCGAGGTCTGGCAGCAGACCTACGGCGGCGACCAGACCATCGACGTCCACCTCTCCTGGCTGCGCCGCAAGCTCGGCGAGACCGCCTCCAACCCCCGCTACCTGCACACCGTCCGGGGCGTCGGGGTCCGACTGGAGGCCGCCGGAGGACTGCCGGAGCACCGGACATGAGGCGGTTCGGGCGCTCGCTGCGCTGGGCCCTGATCAAGGCCGCGGTGGCCGGGACCACCATGGTCGCGCTGGCCTTCCTGATCCCGCTCGGGCTGATGGTCCAACAGACCGCGCGGGACCGGGCCTTCACCGCCGCCGAGCGGCAGGCCGCGGCGCTCGGGCCCGCCCTGGCCATCACCACCGACGAGGACGCGGTCAACCGGGCCCTGGCCAGTACGGACGCGGGCGGGCAGGGGCGGATGGCGGTGCACCTTCCGGCGGCCGGGCAGCCCGCCGGAGCGGGCGGCGCCGAGGCGGCGGCCGTGGGGACGGGCGGGGGCGGCCCCGGGACGGTGGCCGCGGGGACGGGCGGAGGAGGCCCCGGTGTGGCGGCCGCCGGGACCGGCGAGCCCGAGGGCCCGATGCTGGGGGTGGGGCGCGCCGCCGCGGCCGACGTGGCCACGGCCGGCGGAAAGGGCCGCTCCTTCACCGTGAAGGTGGCCGGCGGGTACGCCCTGCTCCAGCCGGTCGCGGTGGACACCGGGCGGACCGCGGTGGTCGAGGTGTTCGTGGCCGAGAGCGACCTCACCCGGGGCGTGGCCACCGCCTGGCAGGTGCTCTCCGCCGTGGCGCTCGGCCTGGTCGCCATCTCGGTGCTGGTCGCCGACCGGATGGGCAGCCGCATCGTCGCCTCCGCGCGGAAGCTCGCCGCCGCCGCCCGCTCGCTCGGCGCCGGGAACCTCGCGGTGCGGGTCCCGGTGGAGGGTCGGCTGGTCGCGGGCAGCCCGGAGGAACTGCGCGAGGCCGGCCAGGCGTTCAACACCATGGCCGACCGGGTGGTCCAACTCCTCGCCGCCGAACGGGAACTGGCCGCGGACCTGTCGCACCGGCTGCGCACCCCGCTGACCGTGCTGCGGCTCAACGCCGCCTCGCTCGGCGAGGGCGACGCGGCCGACGCCACCCGGCACGCGGTCGCCCAACTGGAGCGCGAGGTCGACCAGATCATCCGCTCGGCCCGCCGCGCCCCCGAGGACGCGCCCGTCGTCGCGGTTGGCTGCGACGCCGCCGAGGTGATCCGGGAGCGGGTCGCCTTCTGGTCGGCGCTGGCCGAGGACGAGGGGCGCCGCTGGCAGCTGGCCGGCGCCGAGCGGGCGGCGCCGGTGCCCGTCCAGCGCGGCGACCTGGCGGCCGCCGTCGACGCGCTGCTCGGCAACGTCTTCCGGCACACCGCCGTCGGCACCGCCTTCTCGGTGGACGTACTGGCCACCGACTGCTCGGTGATCGTGCTGGTCGGCGACGCCGGACCGGGGTACAGCGACCCGGCCGCCGCCCTCAAGCGCGGCGAGGGCCACGGCGGCGAGGGCTCCACCGGCCTCGGCCTGGACATCGTCCGCAAGCTCGCCGAGTCCACCGGCGGGGACCTCGCGCTCGGCCGCTCCGCGGTGCTCGGCGGCGCCGAGACCCGGCTGCGGCTGCGCACCGGGCCGCAGGAGGCGGCGCCCGCGCGGGGCGGACGGCGGCGGAGCCGGGGCGCGCTGTTCCAGAAGTGACGGCGGCTCGGGGTGGCCGGGCGCCAGGTGTGGCGGCACGGCGGCCGCGCGCTCTTCCTTAACGGCGGCCTAAGGGACCTCTACCGCTCGCTCAGCCCGCCCGCCGCGCCCCCGGCCCACCGCTAGCGTCGGTCGCGCCGACCTCCACCCCGGCGCCGACCCCACCCCGGCCGTCACCCCCACGGCGACCGGTGTGCCCGTTCCCCCGGTCGGCGCCGGGGCCGGACACACCCTGTGCGTGGACACCCCGCTCCACCCGCCGTACGACCTGGTCGCAGGGGCCAGGGCCTGCGCCGACGCGACGTGCTCCAGCGTCGTCCAGCAGCCGCTGGACTTCACCCGGGCCCTGGGGGCGTACACGGGCTGAGGGTCCGGCCCCGTCCGGTCTCCTGATCTTCCGATCGCGTGATCGCCTGATTCCCGGTCCTGGCCGTCCGTGCCCCGCTCGCGGCGGAGGACGGCTGGTCAGGGCCGGTTCGTCACGCCGGGTAGTCGATCGTGTCCGGTTCCGCCTGGGCGGCATCCGGTATCGTCGCTGGTTGGCCCAGCCGTGGACGGAGTGGACAGTGACAGCGGTGCAAGACGAGCGCAGCCCGGTGCGGACCGCACCCGACCCCTCGCCCGCCCCCCTGTCGGACCGGCTGCGCCGGGCCCTCGGCGCCCCCGTCCGGGCGCTGCGCGAGGCCCCCCGCCGTCCGCTGCTGGCGGCCTCCGCCGTCGCGCTGCTGTCCCTGCTGGTGTACGCGGTGGTCCGCCACTTCGTGCACACCTCGATGGTGGACATGATCGTCTACCGGGCCGAGGGCGCCGCCGTGGCCAACGGCACCGACCTGTACGCGCTGCGCGTCACCGAGTGGAACCTGCCGGCGACCTACCCGCCGTTCGCGGCGATGCTGTTCGTCCCGACCACCTGGTTCCCGGTCCCCTTCCTCCGGGTGGCGATCACTCTCGGCAACATCGGGCTGCTCGCCCTGCTGACCCACCTGTCCTTCAAGCTGGCCGGGTGGCCGCGCCGCGAGCTGCGGCCGATCGGCGTGATCCTGGTGACCGGCCTCGGGGTCTGGCTCGAACCGGTCTTCACCACGCTCCGTTACGGCCAGATCAACCTCGCGCTGGCCTGCCTGATCCTCTGGGACCTCACCCGTCCGGACGGGCGGCGGAGCAAGGGTGTGGCGATCGGCATCGCCGCCGGCATCAAGCTCACCCCCGGCCTGTTCGCCGTCTACCTGCTGGTCACCGGACGGATCCGGGCCGCCTTCGTGGCCGGCCTCACCTTCCTCGGCACCTTCCTGCTCGGCGCCCTGGTCCTGCCCGACGCCACCTGGGGCTTCTGGACCAAGTACCTCTACGACTCCTCCCGGGTCGGCAAGACCTGGATCGTCGACAACCAGTCGATGCGCGGCGCCTTCGCCCGCCTGCTGCACAGCGCCGACCCCGGCACCGTCGCCACCCTCGGCGCCGGCCTGGTCGCGGTGGCCGGCCTCGCCGTCGCCGCCTGGGCCGCGCGCAGCGGCCGCTGGCTGCCCCGGGCCGAGGCCTGGGGCGTCTGCTGCGCGGCCGTCACCGCCGTCCTGATCTCGCCGATCAGCTGGACCCACCACTGGGTCTGGTGCGTGCCGATGCTCGTCCTGCTCGCCGCCGAGGCCTCGGTCGAGCACGCCCGCCCGGCCGGCGTCCGCCGACTGCGCTGGCGGGCCGCCTTCTGGGCCACGCTGGTCGCCTTCCTGTCCTTCGCGATGTGGGCCGCGAAGCCGGTCGGCCTGGCCGTCCTCGACATGTCACCGTGGCGCCAGCTGCCGACCTCCGTCTACCCGTGGGTCGGACTCTGCTTCCTGATCGCCGCCGCCGTCCGGATAAGGGCCCGACGGCGCTCGGCCGGCGCGCCGCTGGTCCGGCTGCCCGGACAGCGGGAGACCGGCGGCCCGGACGCCGCCCGCGGTCGTCAGCAGGCCCCCGCGGCCCGCTGAGCCGGCGGGGGCGCCGCTCCTGCTTCCCTGTTCCCGCGCTCGCGGTTCCTGCCGAGCCCGCTGCCCGTGCTCGTGGTCGCGGTCGTGGCCGTGCTCTCGCGGGTGTCCGTGTCCGTGTCCCTGCTGCTGTCCGTGCCGGTGCACGCTGCGGCGCACGCCTAGGCGAGCAGCTCGGCGAGCGAGCCGTCCATGTCCAGCGCGGCCAGCTCGCTGCCCGGCGGGACCAGCCGGTGCGCCCGCTCCAGCCAGGCCGCGACGATCGGCAGCGGGGCCTCCAGCAGGGCGTCCCCGGCGGGCGAGCTCAGGGCCAGACAGAGCACGCTGCGCCGCCCCGAGCGGGTCGGCCAGATCCGGACGTCGCCCTGGCCGCACGGGCGGAAGGTGCCCTCGACCAGCAGCTCGCGGGCGAACACCCAGGTCACCGGGGAACCGGTGTCCAGGTGGAAGGTGATGTACACCGCGTACGGGTCGTGGCTGCCGTAGGACAGTCGGGCCGGGACGGGGACGCTGTGCTCCGGCGAGAGCACCAGGTTGAGCTCCAGCTCGTGCTCGACGACGCTGACGGGACGCTCCATGATCGTCTTCCTCTCTGCCTTCGGGCGGTGCCCGGTTCCGGGCCCCTGTGACCTTTGAGAGGGCGGTCCGCACCGGCTCTTACACACGTTTCCGGGATTTCTTCGGGAAGTTTGGTGAGGGGTGGTGAACGGCGGGTGGCACGGCGCGCGGGCCATCGTCGTGCGCTGGGTTCCTTACCTTGAGCCACCCTCCACTGTCCGGGGATTCGCGAACTTTCCGTCACGGCTTCGATGAGGTACTACCCTTTGTGACTGCCCGGCGACTGTCCGCCCATCGGTGGCTCCCCCACGCGCGCCGAACGCCGGGCGCGCGCCTGGTCGTGCGCGCGGGGGGACGCGTCTGCGGTGGTCGGGCCCGGTCGGCCCGCACCGTCCTCGTCAGGCCCTGCCAGGAAAGAAGACCCCCATGACGGACCGCCCCTTCGCCGCCGCCGGCGACCCGGCCGTCGCACCCGAGCCCGGCTACTACCCCGACCCCTCCATCCCCGGCTTCATCCGGTACTGGGGCGGCTCTGCCTGGGTGCCCGGCACCAGCCGGCCCGCGCCCGCGGAGGGCGAGGTGCCGGCGCCGCCCCGGTACGCGACCCGCCCTCCCGTCCCGGGCGGGCCGGCGGCGCGGGCGGTGCCGCCGCCGGTGGTGCTGCTGGAGGCGGTGGCGCCGGAGGCGGGGTGTGCGGGGCCGGCGGCCCCGGAACCGGCGGCTCCGGAGCAGGTGGCCCTGGGGGCGGTGCCGCTGGGGGCGGTTCCCCCGGGGTCGGCGCCTTCCGGGGTGGCGCCCCCGGGGTCCGTGGCGGAGGTGCGGGGCGGGCTGCCGGCGGGCGGGGGCGACACCGGGCCGGTGTACTTCGACCAGACCTCGGGCGGGGCGTCCTTCGTGCTCGGGCCGCGGGTGGCGGAGGTGATCGGCGGGCCGGTGTTCCGGACGGTCGACGGGCCGGGGGTGCTGTCGGGGGTTTCGCCGGGGGTGCCGTCCGGGGTGCCGTCCGGGGGGCCGTCGGGTTTCGCCGGTGCCGAGCCGCCCGGGGTCGTGGACGCGCCGGTGGCCTTCGGTGCGGTGCCCGAGGCGGCCCCGGTCCCGGTTCCGGCGCTGGGGCTGGGCCCGGCTCCGGCCGCCGCTCCGGTCGCCGGGGATTTCGAGTCCGGCTGGCAGGCCGATCCGCGGGCGCAGCGGGGCCTGATGGAGACGGGCGACGCGCCCCGTTGGGTCTCCTGGGGGGTGCTTCCGGAGGCGCCCGAGGTGGAGCAGGGGCGTGCGGAGCCCGAGCGTGCTCCGATTGCCGCGGAACTGGCCGCCGCCGGCGCTCCCGCCGTGGCGGTGGCGGTGCGGGAGGCCCCGGTGCCGGCCGTCCTGGCCTCGGGCCCGGTGCCGGTGGTCGGCGAGGAGATGCTCCGGAGCCCGCTTCAGGCCCCGGTCCCGGCCGCGACCGCGGCCGCCTCGAAGCCCCTGGCCGCGGCGGCGGCGACCGCCTCCGCCCACGCCGCTCCGCTGCCCGCCGTACGGGCGGTCCGGGAGACCGCCGTCCAGCCCCGCCCGTCCGCCGCCACCCCCGTCCCCGCGCCCTCCCGGGCCGCCCGGACCTCCCGGGACGCCCGGACCACCCGGATCCCCGGGCCGGCCGGCCTCGGCCGCCGACTGGCGGCGCGGACGGTGGACACCGCCGTGCTGCTGGTGGTCGCGGTCGCCGCCGGGATCCCGCTCGGCAACTCGGTCTCCGACCACCTCCGGCAGAAGGTCGACCAGGCCCGGATGGCCAGCGCCCTCACCCGGCGCCAGGTCCAGGTCTGGCTGGTGGACGACGTGGTGCTGGGCAAGATCGCCGTGCTGATCGGCATCCTGCTGTTCGTCAGCCTGCTCTACGAGGTGCTGCCGGTCGCCCGCACCGGACAGACCTTCGGCAAGCGGATCGTCCGGATCCGCGTGGTGGACGCCGCCGCCCCCGCGGCCCGCACCAGGCTGAGCCTCGGCCGCTCGCTGCTCCGCTGGGCCGTGCGGCAGCTGGGCGCGGTGCTGCTGCTCGGCCTGGTCTGGCCGGTGTTCGACCGTACGGCGCGGCGGGGCTGGCAGGACCGCGCGGCCAGGACCCGGGTGGTGCGCGGCTGAGGGCCGGTAGGGCCCGGTGCAAAACGGACAAAATGTCCCGAACATCGAGAATATGTGATGTTCTACTCTGGGACATGAGCACCCACGACCCCTCAGGCCCCCAGCCGGAGGGGGGCGGTACGCCCTCCTTCGACAAGCAGCCCCCGCAGCCGGGCGGCGGCACGCCGGAAGGCGAGCCGCCGGGCCCGACCCCGTCCCACGACCCGTCCGGTGACTCGTCCGGTGACCGGTCCGGCGGCCCCGGCGCCTACCAGGGCACCTACGGCGGAAGCCCGTACGGCGAACCGACCCCCGGTCAGAACCCGTACGGCCAGAACCCGTACGACCAGCCGCCGCCCGGCCACGGCACCGGCTACGGCCCCGGCGCGTACGGCACCCCCGGCGCCGGCCCCGTCCCCGGCATGCCGCCGATCGGCACCTGGCCCAAGCGGTTCCTCGCCCGGCTGATCGACTACCTCCTGATGCAGGCCGTCGGCGTGATCATCGTGGGCCCCTTCACCGACCTCAGCACGCGCAACGGCTCCACCGAGGCGTTCTGGCTCGGCTGCGCCATCTACCTCGTCTACGAGGCCCTGATGCTCAGCCGGGACGGCCAGACCCTCGGCAAGAAGGCGATGAAGATCCGCGTCGCCATGCTCGTCGACGGGAACAAGCCCACCCAGTCCGCCGCCTGGACCCGCGCCGCCGTCTTCATCCTCCCGGCCGTGCTCTGCTGCGCCGCGCTCTGGTGGATCGTCGACGGCCTCTTCGGCGTCTTCGACAAGCCCTACCGGCAGTGCCTGCACGACAAGGCCGCGAAGACCGTGGTGGTCACCACGGAGGTCTGAGCGGCGCGGCGGGACGCGCCCGCGCCCGGCGGCGGATCAGCGCTGCCGGGCGTACGCGTGCCCGGCAGCGGTCGCGGTGGGGTGCGGCGGGGCGGCCGGGGCCCCGGGACCCGACGCCACGGTGGCGGACCTGGCCGCGGCGGCGGACATCGAAAGCACCGTCACCACGGTGCCGAGCGCCAGCGCGAACCCCACCAGCACCACGACCGCCAGGACGCCCGAGGCGCCCGAGACGGCCAGCAGTGCCACCGTGGTGGCGACGACGGTGAACGAGCCGAGGCAGGCCTGGGCGACGGAGGGGCGCGGCATGGCGGGGGTCCTTCGCACGTCGGGGGAAACGGGCGGGAGTGGAGCCGGTTCCAGTGGTGCTACCCCGCGGGGAGGACGGGTACGTCCAGGCTAGCTCCCGGAGGCGGGGGCACAGGGGGCGCACGGGCTCACCCCGGGGTCGTCCGGGCCGCTCGGTACGGTGAGACCGGCACCTGCCACGCACTGTCGCAGAGCACGTATCACCGAGCACCACGTACCCGGGGGAACCGACCATGCCCATCCCCGCCGACTGGCCCACCACCGAGGCCGAGGCACTCGCCGAACAGGAGCGGCTGCGCCCGCTCGTCCAGCCCCACGACGACCCGGGCCGGGACCCCGCCGCCCCCGGCACCCTGATCGCCGGCGTGGACGTCGCCTACGACGACGAGCACGACCTCGTCGCCGCCGCGGCCGTCCTGCTCGACCGCGACACCCTGGACGTCGTCGAACAGGCCACCGCCGTCGGCCGGATCGCCTTCCCGTACGTCCCCGGACTGCTCGCCTTCCGCGAACTCCCCGCCGTCCTCGACGCGTTGGCCGCCCTCACCCGCACCCCCGACACCGTCGTCTGCGACGGCTACGGCCTCGCCCACCCCCGCCGCCTCGGCCTCGCCAGCCACCTCGGCATCCTCACCGGACTCCGCACCCTCGGCGTCGCCAAGACCCCCTTCACCTTCGACCACCACGAACCCGACGCACCACGCGGCTCCTGGACCCCCCTCACCGACCCCGCCACCGGCGAGGAGGTCGGCCGCGCCGTACGCACCAGGGCCGGCGTCAAACCCGTCTTCGTCTCCGTCGGCCACCGCACCGGCCTCGACACCGCCGTCCGCACCACCCTCGACCTCGCCCGCCACTACCGCCTCCCCGAAACCACCCGGCACGCCGACTCGCTCTGCCGCCGCGCCCTCGCCGACGCCCGACGCACCGGGACGAACGCGAACTGACCATGCCCCGGGCGGGATTCGGGCCCGGTGTGTTAGACATGAGGCACCGGGGCCCGGCCCCGGCCGCCAGGGGGACGGACGCACGGGGGAGGCGCCGACATGGGCACAGGAACCACCGGAACCGGATCGACCGGCGGAGCCGGACAGGGCTACCGCGTCGAGGTCGAACAGCTCCGCGCCTTCGCCGGCCAAGTACGGCTGCTGCTCGCCGACTTCCAGAAACACGCCGACGGCACCGACGCCCACGGCCGCAGCGGCATCGGCAAGACCGCCTTCGGGACCTTCGCCGAGGCCGCCGAGATCCACGGCCGCTACGGCACCATGCGGGACGCGCTGCGCGACGTCCTCAACCAGCTCCAGGAAGCCGTGAACGAGGCCCAGCAGAAGGCCGACCTCACCGCCACCAACTACGAGGAGCAGGACCAGCACACCGCCACGAAGCTCAAGCTCGGCGACGACGGCTGGTCCGTCGCCCAGCCCTCCGCGAGCAGCCAGGCCGCGGCCCAGCAGAACCGCACCCCGTCCACCCGCGGCAACGCCACCGTCTGACCGCCGCCCGCCCGCCCCGAACGGAGGCCGACCGCCCGTGGTCTACACCGACTTCACCAAGTACAGCCACGCCCAGCTCCGCACCATGGCACAGGCCCTCGACCCCGGCGCGGTGATGGCCGCCGGCGACCCCTGGCGCAAGGCCGCCGACACCCTCAAGCAGATCCGCCAGACCCTCACCAAGGCCAGCACCGAAGCCGCCACCTCCTGGGAAGGCACCACCAGCGACGCCTTCCACACCCGCATGCTCACCCTGGCCGCCAGCATCAACAACGCCGCCGCCTACGCCAACGACGCGGCCAACACCCTCCACAACACCTCCGAAGCCATGGCCAAGGCCAAGCGCGACATGCCCGAGGAACCCGGCAACTGGGACAAGGTCAAGGACACCGTCGGCGACGCCCTCTTCGGCGACGACGACGAACACATCCCCCTCGCCGACCGCAAGAAGGCCGAAGCGGCCGCCATCATGCAGACCCTCGCCATGCACTACCGCGTCGCCACCCCGGCCCTGAAGCCCCCGCCGGCGTTGGATACGAGGCCGCGGCAGCCGATCCGGGACGACCCCGCAGACGGCGCCCAGGGTGATCCGAGTGGTGCCGCGGCGACGGCGGCCGCGATGATGTCGGGCACCTCGGTGGGAGCGGCGGGAGCATCGACACGGCCGACGACCGTCCCGCCTTCTCAACGTAGTTCCGCCCAGCCGCCGATGACGGCTCGGCCCGTGGCGAGGAGTACGCCTGCTCCGACCGACTCGGGGATCAAGGGCGGTACGGCGCAGACTCCGTCGAAGCCCTCGGTCCCACCGGGTCGTGGTTCCGGTGACGGCATCTCCGGCAGGCCAGTGGCGCCCGCGAGCGGAAGCATGCCGAGTCCGGCGCTGGCCGGGACACAGACCTCCGGAGTGGAGCTCGTGCAGGCCGGGGGCACCGCCACCGGGCCGTTCGGGGGTGCCAATGGTCCGGAGACCCCTCGCACCACCGGCCCGACGACCGTCTCTCCGGCCGCGCCGATCGTCGGCCCGGGGAAGGTCGGCCCCGGAGGCCGGGAGATCGCGGGTGGCGTGGTGCCGGTCGAGGGTTCCGGTCCGCGTGGCGGTCGGGCTCCCGGCGGTTCCGGTGAGGTCAGTCCGGTCATGGGCGCCCGAGGCCCTGGAGCTTCTGGTGGCCGGCAGTCCGGGGGTTCTCTGGCGCGACCTGGCGGGGTCGCGGGAGAGACGGCGAAGCCGGGTGGCGCACAGGGCAAGCAGTCGTTCACGGAAGGCGGGTCCGGGCTGGGAGCACGCAATCGCCTCAGGGGTGAGTCGGGCCCCGCTACGACGAACGGCGCGTCTCCCGGTATCCCGCTGGGTGGAGCACAAGGACGCAAGAAGGAGCGGGGGAAGGACGGCAAGCGGCCCGACTACCTCGTTGAGGACGAGGAGACCTGGGCGTCGAAGAAGCCCGCGAATCCGAACGTGGTGGAATGAAAGCCGGTCCGTGAGCGGACAACGGTTCTGATCGCATCCCGCAGGTCGGTGACCTGTGGGATGCCGCGCTGAGTGGGGTGACCAGGTTTGACGAGCCGCCGGTTGGCACGTGGTACGGCGGCCCTTGCCGCTGGGGCACTGATCTGGGGTGTCGGGGCACCGGTGGCATCGGCCGATCAGATCAGGGACCAGCAGTGGGCTCTGAAGGCGCTCGAGGCGGAGACGAAGGTCTGGCCGACGAGCCAAGGCGATGGTGTGGTCGTCGCCGTGATCGACACGGGGGTGAGCCAGGATCAGCCGGATCTCACCGGACAGGTGCTTCCCGGCGGTGACTTCTCCGGTGGCAACACGGACGGTCGAGTGGACAACGACGGCCACGGCACCGGGATGGCGAGCCTGATCGCCGGACACGGACACGGTTCCCAGGACGGGATCATGGGCCTTGCCCCGAAGGCGAAGATCCTCCCGGTGAAGATCAAGTCTGGCGGCGACGGCCCGGACTCCCAGTCCACCTCCGAGCCGCAGCCGACCCCGGATCCTCAGCAGAACGACCTGGCGGACGCGATCCGCTTCGCGGCGGACCACGGTGCGAAGGTCGTCAACATGTCCATCGGAGGATATTCGCGCTTCGACTCGAAGCTGCGGAAGGCGGTCAGCTACGCGGTGTCCAAGGACATCGTGCTGGTCTCCAGTTCGGGCAACGGGGCCGGTCTGGGGGTCGAGTATCCGGCCGCCTTCCCCGGCGTGGTGGCGGTGGGAGCCGTGGACTCCAACGGGGTTGTGTGGGAGCGTTCCACGTCCGGCCCCGAGACCACGCTCACTGCACCCGGCGTGGGGATCTACCGTTCCGCTCCGAAGTCCTCGACGGGCTACGAGCGGAGGAACGGTACGTCGGATTCCACTGCCTACGTCTCCGCGACGGCGGCGCTCATCCGTTCCAAGTACCCGAACCTGTCCGCTGGGCAGGTGATCAATCGGATGATCAAGTCGGCCACGAGCCCGGCCGGTGGGCCGGCGGTGCCCAACGGTCAGTACGGCTACGGGCTCGTCGCGCCGGCGAAGGCCCTGGAGGCGAATCCCGCTGTGGACAACGGGCCCCGGGAGAACCCCCTGCTCGGGCGGATGGAGGCGAAGGGCACTCCGCCTCCGGTGGACGAGGAGACCGACGAGCCCGCCGTCGTGCCCATGGTCCCCGAGGGGGACAAGGCGAGCAGTGGGAACGGGGTCGGGGTGGTCGTGGGGGTGGCGGCCGGGGGGTTGGTGTTGGTGGTCGCTCTCGTCGGGGTGTTGGTGGTGCGGAGGCGGCGGGGGGCGGGTCAGTGAGTGGCGAGCCATTCGTCGCGTAGGGCGGCCATCTGGAGGACGTCCCAGTAGCGGTCGTCCCAGTGGTGGGCTTGGCGGGAGCGGCCTTCGAGGGTGAAGCCGGACTTGCGGTAGGAGTGGGCGGCGCGTTCGTTGTACTCGAAGACTTCGAGGTGGACGCGGTGGAGGCGGATGGTCTCGAAGGCGTGGCGCAGGACCAGGAGGGTGGTTTCGGTGCCGATGCCGCGGCCGGTGTGGTCCGGGGTGAGGGCGATCCGGTAGCCGGCGGAGGAGTTGTCGGGGTCGACGTCGTTGACGGCGGCCTCGCCGAGGAAGCGGCCGGTGGCGGGGTCTTCGACGGCGAGGTCGAGGCGGTCGGGCTGTTGGGCGCGGGTGGTGCACCACTGGTGGATCCGGTCGCGGGTGAAGGCGGTGCGGGTGCCGGTGAGCCGTTTGGTGGTCTCGTCGGCGCAGAGTTCCCACATCGGGTCGGTGTGCCGTTCGTCGAGGGGGACGAGCCGGATGGTGGGGCCGTGCAGGGTGGGCTTCACGGCGAGGGCGGCGAGATCGGTGGGAGCGGTCATGGCGGCCAGGATGGATGGTCGGCTTCCGGTTCGTCCACGTGTTTAGTCCTGGCGTGCGGGCGCGCACCGGTTGGGGTGCGCGCGGGGACGGGGGCGTGTGTCGGGCGGGCGCGCCGGGTGAATGCGCCGGGGGTGGCAGTATTTCGGCGACCGCTGGCGTCATTGCCGCTGGTGGGGTTCCCCCGGTGGCGGAGATGCTGGGCCCATGAGCACTCCTGAGCGCACGCGGGTCGAGAGCACGTCGATCGCCGCCACGAAGACCGCCGACGACGGGATCGTCCCCGACACCAAGGACTGGACCTGGGTACTGGAACGCCCGTGCCCCGACTGCGGGTTGGAGACTCCGCGGGTGGTGCGGGAGGACGTCGCCGGGATGGTCCGGGCCAATGCGGAGGGCTGGCTGGCGGTGCTGGCGGGGGATGTGGACGGGCTGCGCAGGCGGCCGGCTCCGGGGGTGTGGTCGGACCTGGAGTACGCGTGCCACGTCCGGGACGTCTTCCGGCTGTTCGAGGTCCGGCTGAACCTGATGCTGGACCTGGAGGACCCGCTGTTCCCCAACTGGGACCAGGACGGGACGGCCGTCGCCGAGCGCTACGGGGAGCAGGACCCGAAGGTGGTGGCCGGGGAGCTGGCGGAGGCCGCTGAGACGCTCGCCGCCGCTTTCGAGCGGGTGGCGGGGGCGCAGTGGGCGCGGACCGGGAGCCGCAGCGACGGGGCGCGGTTCACGGTCGAGTCGTTCTCCCGGTACCTGATCCACGACCCGGTGCACCACCTGTTCGACGTGACGGGCGAGCGGGTCTGAAGCCGGTCCTGAAGCCGGGCCTGGAGCCGGGCCCGGGAGCGGGGCCGAGGCCCGGTCTGAGGCCGGACCGGAGGCGGCCGGGGCGCGGGGTCACCAGCCGGAGGCCTCGCGCAGCATGGTGCGGCGCAGCCGTCCGGCCACGCTGGCGGCGTCGGTGCCGATGACGTCGGCGATCTCGGGGGCGGCGAGGCCGACGACGTAGTGCAGGATCGCCAGGTCGTCGTCGGCCGGGTGGCGGTCCGGGGCGGGGGTCGCCTGGCGGGTGTGGTCGGCGACGGTGCCGCGCAGGATCTCCCAGGCGTGCGCGGTGGGGTTGGAGCTGCCCATCAACTCCCGCCAGTGCACCGCGATTTCCGCGAAGGCCTGTTGGACGGCGACGGCCGCGGCGCTGTGCTCGGTCAGCCACACGCGCGCGTAGCTGAGGTACCGGGGGCGGTGGAGTTCGCAGAACGCGGTGAACTCCAGGGGCACCTCCGCCGGCTCGCCGGGCCTCGGGGGCGGCTCGGCTGAACTCTCGTGACGGTTGGTCATCTCGGCTTCTCGGAAAGGGAGATGGGTTTCTGACGGTCGATCATCTGTGCTCACTCTACGGTAGGCCCTCGGTGCGCTGGGTGACCAATCCGATGGAATGCCCGGAACCCGCCGCCGCCAGGCCGGTTCCGGTGGCGACCGGGTGCGGCGAGGTGGCGGGACGGCCGGGCGGAGGGCCGGCGAGGGCCGGTGGGGCGGTGCTGCGCAGTGGCGCGGGATTCGTAGGTGCGAGCGTGTCGCGGCTGGTCAGAGGGTGTGGGGCGACGGCGGCCGCAGGGCGGTTGATGTGCCACCGTAGGCCCTGTGGAGGCTGGCGTCCACGCCCAGGGCGCGAACCTGGGTGCGCACAACCACCCGCACAACCGCACTCACGATCGTGGGGAAGATCGCCACGGAAGAGGGCATGGTCGTCACCGCGATGACGTCCGCGCGGGCGGGCCGGACGGCGTGCGCGGAACGGGTGCGCCGTGGACGCGGTGGACCCGGCGCCCGCCGCGCGCCGGGGCGGAGGGCGCGCTGGTGGGGCGGCCGTTGGGCGGGGTGGTCCCGCGACCGCCGGTGTGCCGCCGGGGGCGTCCGCCACACCCCGGCGGCCCGGATCGGGCCGGGCGGAACGCCGGGGGCGGGAGGGCGGGCGGAGCGGCCGGCTGTCCGTCAGGAGGTCGTCCGGGCCTCCGTGGGGGAGATCCGGTCGACGGCGGTGTCCCGTTCGACCTGGGTCGGGAAGGCTTCGACGGCCCGTCGCCGGGCCGCCTGCGCCGCCGCGGCTGCCGCGGCCGCAGCCGCCGCAGCTGCCCCGGCGGCGGCCTCCTCGCGCTCGCACCGGTGCGCCGGGCCCGTGTGCGCCGCGCCCGTGGCGTGGGCGCCGGCGGCATGCGGACCCGCGGCGTGGGCGCTCGCCGCGTGCACACCCGTGGCGTGCGCGGCGGGGGCGTGCACGCCCCCCGCGAGCGCCCCGGGGGCGTGTCCGGTGGCCCGTCGTCGGCGGCCGAGCGCGGCCCGGGCGGCATGCTCCTCGGCGGCCTGTCTAGCGGCCAGGTAGGCCTGTACGGCCGCCATGCCGTAGACGGGCTGGATGAGCTGGTGGCCCTTGAAGAAGGGCCTGGCCGGGGCGAACCCGGCGGCGACCACGAGGTCGCGGATCTCTGCTATCTCGGCCTCACTGCGGGCGGTGAAGCGGACCTCCCAGCCCTTCTTGTACGTATGCCCCTTCTCGCCGCTGCGGCGGGCGGGGTCCGGGCGGCGGACGTATCCGGGCAGACGGCCGAGGCGGAGCTGGGCCGCGCGGAGGCCGGCGGTCTCGTCACGTGACATGACGTAAGCCTAGGCAATCCCCGGGGCGGGATTGACGCCTTGGGGGTCCCTCGCCGTATGCCTTTGATCACTCTGGGTCAGGCGACCAGGTCGGCGATCGTTTTCGATCACATATGACAACCTGATGAGCGTCAATTACTCCAAATGAGTGAGGGTATGAGGACTTTAGTGCGGGCTGATCCCGGTTTCGCGACGGTTGGGTAACAGTGCGTCAGGGTCTCGGTCGCGGGTCCGGACGGTTGGGGATGGTGTCGGCATGAGCTACCGGATTCCGTCGCCGCCGCCGTCCCTGGAGGAGCTGGCGAAGCGTCAACAGAACGTCGTCACCGCGAGCCAGCTGCGCGCCCGGGGCGTGCCGGCCCGGATCATCACCGAGCACTGCCGCCGGGGCGGCCCCTGGCGGCGGGTGCTGCCCCGGGTCTACCTGCTGCAGTCCGCCGAGCCCACCCCGGAGCAGCGGATGTGGGCCGCGCTGCTGTACGCCGCGCAGAACGGCCGGGAGGAGGGCCGCCGGGAGGGGGCGGTGATCACCGGTACGGCCGCGCTGGCGCTGTACGGCTTCACGGTTGTGCCCCGGCTGCCCGCGGTGACCGGGGTGGACGTCCTGGTGCCCCGACAGCGCCGGCTGAAGGACGTCGGCGAGGTGCGGATCCGGCGCACCGAACGGGAGTTGGTGGCCCGCTCGGTGCACGGCCTGGCCTGTGCGCCGGTGGCCCGGGCGGTCGCCGACGCGCTGGTCGAGTGGACGGCGGAGCCGGGTGGCGCGGCGCCGGTGCGCGAGGTGCTGCGGGAGGCCGTCGCCCTGCCCGGGAACCGCTGCACGGTACGGGAGTTGGTGTCCGAGCTGACCGACTCGGGGCTGACCTGCGAACCGCGGGTGCGTGCCGCCCTGGACGAACTGCTGGCCGTCGAGCGGGACTTGGCGCTGGAGCGGATCGGCCGCCTGGTGGACGAGCGGCTGCTGCCCGCCCCGCTGAACGCCCCCGAGCTGCGGATGCGCGGCGGCACGTACATCGCCGTCCCGGACCTCTACTGGCCGGAGCGGGGCGTCGCGGTGGAGGTGGACTCGGAGCTGCGCAGCGTGAGCGAGGGCGAGGCCGCCTGGGTGCGCGGCGGGCAGCACCGGATGGAGTACCTGGGCATCCGGGTGGTGTACGTCTGCGGGGCCGCGCTGGCCGCCGACCCGGACGCGGTCGGCGGCGAACTGCGCGAGGCGTACCGGGTCGGCGGGACGGACGTGGTGGAGCTGCTGGTGGTCTGAGCGGGCGACGCCGGCCGACCGGGACACGCCGGCCGCACCCACAACACGCCCGCACAACACGCCCGTACGGCACGACCCCCCGAATGCCGTTACGAACGGACCACCGGCGCGCCGACCAGCTCGACCCCGGCCGCCCGCAGCTCCGCCAGCGCGGCGGCGGTGGTCTCCGGGTTCACCCCGGCGGTGAGGTCCAGCAGCACGCGGGTGGTGAAGCCCGCCCGGGCGGCGTCCAGCGCGGTCGCCCGGACGCAGTGGTCGGTGGCGATGCCGACCACGTCGACCTGGTCGACCTGCCGCTCGCGCAGCCACTCCACCGGACCGCGGTTGTTCTCGTCCAGCCCCTCGAAGCCGCTGTACGCCGCCGAGTGGGCGCCCTTGTCGAAGACCGCCTCGACCGCGCCGGAGATGACGGCGGGCGCGAAGTTGGGGTGGAAGCCCACGCCCTCGGTGCCGGCCACGCAGTGCGGCGGCCAGCTGTCGACGTAGTCCGGCTCGGCGGAGAAGTGGTCGCCCGGGTCGATGTGGTGGTCGCGGGTGGCGAGGATGTGCCGGTAGCCGGGGGAGGACTCGGTGATCAGGTCGGTGATGGCGGCGGCCACCTCGGCGCCGCCGGCGACGGCCAGGCTGCCGCCCTCGCAGAAGTCGTTCTGCACGTCGACGACGATCAGTGCCCGGTGCATGACTCGCATCCTCGGATCTCGGGGGCCCGCGGGAGGCGGCGCCCCGGTGGGGGAGCCCTCGGGAGTACGCGGCCCGGCCGTGCCGGGCGCGGGGGGGTACTCGGGGAGCTCCGGGGGAACTCGGGGAACTCTACGGCTGACTCTAGGGAGTGGCGCCCGGGGGCGGAAGCCCCGGGGCCGGTCCGGGACATCCCGTCCGCGGGGGCGGGGGTCCCGGGGCCGGTCCGGTGGTCCGGCCCCGGGTTCCGGTCAGCGGCCGGGGCCGGCCGGCAGGACCAGTTCGGTCGGCAGCACCGGGTCGCCCTTGGACAGCTGGGTGGCCGACAGCGGCAGCGCGGCGCGGGCGCGCACGTGCCGGTCGCGGGCGGCGCTGAGCGGTTCCCGGCCGACGGTCTCGCCGCCCAGGACCAGCGGCACCTGCGTCAGGTGCGGGCGCAGGTAGTCCGGGACGGGGCCGGTGCCGACCACCTCGGCCTCGGCCACGCCGTCGGCGTCGGGCCGGCGGGCCGCCCACTTGCGGCCGCCGATGCTGGTCTTGCCGCCGGCCGCGCGCTTGGCGACCGGGATCAGCGGCCCGCCGTCGGTCTCGGCCCGGGCGACCAGCTTGTAGACCATCGCGCAGGTCGGGTGCCCGCTGCCGGTGACCAGGCTGGTGCCGACGCCGTAGCCGTCGACCGGGGCGGCGGCCAGGGCGGCGATCGCGTACTCGTCGAGGTCCGAGGTGACGATGATCCTGGTCCGGTCGGCGCCGAGGTCGTCCAGCTGGCGGCGGACCCGGTGGGCCAGCAGGGTGAGGTCGCCGGAGTCGATCCGGACGGCGCCCAGGTCGGGGCCGGCCACTTCGACCGCGGTGCGCACGGCCTCGCGCAGGTCGAAGGTGTCGACCAGCAGGGTGGTGCCCTTGCCCATGGAGGCGATCTGCGCCTTGAAGGCGTCCCGCTCGCTGTCGTGCACCAGGGTGAAGGCGTGGGCGGCGGTGCCGGTGGTCGGGATGCCGTGGGTGAAGCCGGCCTCCAGGTCGGAGGTGGCGGCGAAGCCGGCCACGTAGGCGGCCCGGGCTGCGGAGACGGCGGCGTGCTCGTGGGCCCGGCGGGCGCCCATCTCGATCACCGGGCGGCCGCCGGCGGCGGCGGTCATCCGGGAGGCGGCGGCGGCGATGGCCGAGTCGTGGTTGAGGATCGAGAGGATCACCGTCTCCAGGATCACGGCCTCGGCGAAGGTGCCCTCGACGGTGAGCAGGGGAGAGCCGGGGAAGTAGACCTCGCCCTCGGGGTAGCCGTGGATGTCGCCGCGGAAGCGGTAGTCGGCGAGGAAGCGCAGGGTCTCCTCGTCGACCACGCCCTGGTCGGCCAGCCAGTCCAGCTGGGGCGAGGTGAAGCGGAAGTTCTCGACGGCGTCCAGCACCCGGCCGGTGCCGGCCATGACGCCGTAGCGGCGGCCGCTCGGCAGGCGGCGGGTGAACACCTCGAAGACGGAGCTGCGGTGCGCGGCCCCGCTGCGCAGGGCGGCCTGCAGCATGGTGAGCTCGTAGCGGTCGGTGAGCAGGGCGGTCGAAGCGGCCGCTCGCACGGAAGTGGCGTCCATACGGATGATGCTACTACCACTTAGCGTCAGAGTGACGATTTCTCGTCGAGCGTGCCGGGGCGGAATCGCCCGGGTGTCCCCCGGATGGCAGCATGGGGCATGAGTGGTTACGGACGACTGTGCAGCGAGGAGGACCGGGGTGAGCGTCGCGCCCGTGGAGATCGAGCGCCCGGAGGTCGAGGGGGTGCCGGTGACCGAGCCGGACACGCCCTGGGTGACCATCGTGCACAACGACCCGGTCAATCTGATGAGCTACGTCCAGTACGTCTTCCAGGCCTACTTCGGCTACCCGAAGGACAAGGCCCGGAAGCTGATGATGGACGTCCACACCAAGGGCCGGGCGGTGGTCTCCAGCGGTTCCCGCGAGGAGATGGAGCGCGACGTCCAGGCGATGCACGGCTACGGCCTCTGGGCGACGCTGCAGCACGACTGATGCCGGGCCGACTGACGCCGAGCCGACTGACACCGGGCCGACCGGCGCCGGCCGTACGACCGAAGACGACGAAGACGGGCTGACCGATACAGATGGCTGGGTTGTTCGAGAGCGCCGGCAGTGGTGGCGCGGCGATCGCGCTGGACGAGTGGGAGGCCTCCATCCTGCGCTCGCTGGAGGTGCAGGTGCTGGAGCTGATCGGCCCCGGTCCGGGCGGGGAGGGCGGCGACCCGCTGGCCGCGCTGTTCGCCGAGGGCCCGACCGAGGCGCCCGCCGACCCGGTGCTGGCCCGGTTCTTCCCGGACGCCTACAGCGACCCGGAGGAGCCGGCGGACGAGGAGGCCGAGGTCGCGTCCGGGGAGTTCCGCCGTTTCACCGAGCTGGACCTGCGGGCCCGCAAGCGGGACGACGCGCTGTTCGTCGTCCGGGCGCTGGACGGGCTCGGCGGCGGCGGGGTGCTCAAGCTGGCCGCGCCGGACTGCCTGCGCTGGCTGGGCGCGCTGAACGACCTGCGGCTGGCCGTCGGCGTCCGGCTGGAGGTCACCGAGGACGACGAGGACGGCCTCTACGAGCTGCCCGACGATGACGAGCGCAAGCCGCTGGTGATGGCGTACCTGTGGCTGGGCGCGCTGCAGGAGTCGCTGTTGGAGGCGATGGCGGACTGACCTGCGCGGACCGCTCCGCGTGGGCCGCTCCCCGTGGACCGCTCCGCGGGGGTCGCCGTATACGCACCGTGTCGCACGGATCGCCCTGCGGGGTCGATCCTGCCCGATTCCGGGCAAGCCCCGGCCGTTTTGTCCAGAATATGGACGATCAGCCGGGGCTTTTCCCATCAAAATGGGACAGAACATACCAGGTCATGCTCAAATAACGCTCAGATGGACGCCGCTATCCGAACCCTGCGTGGTACGACTTCTCCACCCCCGAGACCGACCAGGACGGTGCACAGTGGCCGAGAAGTTGTACGACGAAAGGGTCGATACTCCACCGGATGCGGAGGGCTACGAGCGCGGGCTCGGCAGTCGCCAGATCCAGATGATCGCGATCGGCGGTGCGATCGGCACCGGTCTGTTCCTCGGCGCGGGCACCGCGATCTCCCGCTCCGGTCCCAGCCTGATCCTCTCCTACGCCGTCGCCGGCCTGGTGATCTTCGTGATCATGCGGGCGCTCGGTGAACTGCTCACCTACCGCCCGGTCTCCGGCAGCTTCGCCGAGTACGCCCGGGAGTTCCTCGGTCCCTTCGCCGGCTACGTGACCGGCTGGACGTACTGGCTGTTCTGGGTCGTCACCGGCATGGCGGAGACCACCGCCGCCGCCGTCTACGTGCGGTTCTGGGCGCCCGGCATACCGCAGTGGGCCAGCGCGCTGACCTTCCTGGTCCTGCTCTACGCGGCCAACCTGATCTCGGTGAAGCTGTTCGGCGAGATCGAGTTCTGGTTCTCCATGGTCAAGGTCACCGCCATCATCGGCATGATCCTGATCGGCGTCGGCGTGCTGACCCTGGGCTTCAGCAAGGCCGGTGACACCGCGTCACTCGGCCACCTCTGGCAGGACGGCGGCTTCTTCCCCGAGGGCATCGGCTCCACCGTGATGACCCTTCAGATCGTCATGTTCGCCTACCTGGGCGTCGAACTCGTCGGCGTCACCGCGGGCGAGAGCGAGAACCCCGAGAAGACCCTGCCGCGGGCCATCAACACCCTGCCCTGGCGGATCATGCTGTTCTACATCGGCGCCCTGGTGGTCATCCTCTCGCTCGTGCCGTGGACCGAATTCCGGCCCGGCGTCAGCCCGTTCGTCGCCGCCTTCGGCAAGATCGGCATCCCGGCGGCGGCCGGCATCATCAACTTCGTGGTGCTCACCGCCGCGCTCTCCTCCTGCAACTCCGGGATGTACTCCACCGGCCGCATGCTGCGCGACCTCGCGCTGCGCGGGCAGGCCCCGGGACGGCTCACCAGGCTCAACTCCCGCCGCACCCCGGCCTTCGCGATCACCGTCTCCTGTCTGCTGATGGGCATCGGCGTGGTGCTCAACGGCGTCGTCCCGGCGCGGGCGTTCGAGTACATCACCTCGGTCGCCACGGTCTGCGGCCTGTGGACCTGGGCGATGATCCTGATCTCCCAGATCCGCTACCGCCGGGCCTGGCGGGCCGGCCACCTGCCGCCGCCCACCTTCAAGGCGCCCGGGGGCACCTGGGTCAGCGGGGCCGCGCTCGCCTTCCTCGCGGTGGTCGTGGTGCTGATCGCGCTGGACCGGGACAACCGGATCTCGCTGTTCGTCTTCCCGGTCTGGGCCCTGCTGCTGGTGGGCGGCTACCAGGTGCTCAAGCGCCGCGACCCGCAGGCCGTCCTCGGCGCCGCCCCGGACGGGGCGCCCGCCCCCACCGGGAACGCCTCCGCCGGGAACACCCTCGACGGGAACGCCCTCGACGGGAACGTGGACGCCCGCTGACCGAGCCTCGGACACCCGGCGGACGGCCGCCGGGGCGTGGCTATCCTGACCGCATGCTGACCATCACCCGAGAACTCCGCGACCGGATCGTGGCCCACGCCCGCGCCGACCACCCGGACGAGGCCTGCGGCGTGGTCGCCGGACCGGCCGGCAGCGGCCGGCCCGAGCGGTTCGTCCCGATGCTCAACGCGGCCCGCTCGCCCACCTTCTACGAGTTCGACTCGGGCGACCTGCTCAAGCTCTACCGCGAGATGGACGACCGGGACGAGGAGCCGGTGATCGTCTACCACTCGCACACCGCCACCGAGGCCTATCCCTCCCGCACCGACGTGAGCTACGCCTCCGAGCCGTTCGCCCACTACGTCCTGGTCTCCACCGCCGAGGGCAGCGGCGAGGAGGACCCCTACCAGTTCCGCTCGTTCCGCATCGTGGACGGCGAGATCACAGAGGAAGACGTGCAGGTCGTCGAGGCCTACCCGGTGTGACCGGTACCGGCGCGGACCCGGCCCGCCGACCCCTCCGAGGGGGCGGCGGGCCGCCGTCGTCTCAGTCCTGGGAACGGGAACATCCGGATCCCGAGACGGGCATGTCGAAGCGAGCCCGGGAATCTATACGATGAGCCCATGCGTTCCGTCGATGTGAGCACCCAGGCCCCGGGCACCCGCCTCGTGGCGCGCCTGCACATCGACCTGTGCCGGCACGCCGGTGCGATCTGTCCCGGCACGCCCGCGCGCTCGCGCTGAGAGCCGCTTCACCACCTCACCCGGGCCCGCCGCCCCGCGGCGACGCCGGGCCCCGGGCGCCCGCCCCGCCGCGTCCGCCGCGGCCCACCCACTCCACGACTCGCACAGGAGCGCACCCATGGCCATCGAGGTCCGCATCCCGACCATCCTCCGCACCTACACCGACGGCGCCAAGGCCGTCGAGGGCAACGGCAGCAACCTCGGGGAACTCTTCACCGACCTCGACGCCCGCCACCCGGGCATCGCCGCCCGCCTGGTCGAGGGCGGCGAGCTGCGCCGCTTCGTCAACGTCTACCTGAACGACGAGGACGTCCGCTTCCTGGAGGGCATCTCCACCGCCCTCGCCGACGGCGACAGCGTCACCATCCTGCCCGCCGTGGCCGGCGGCGCCCGCTAGCGTTGACCGGTTCCCCCGTCGCCACGGCGGGGGAACCATCCCTCTCCACCCTCACCGCCGTGGCCGGAGGCCTCCCTTGCGTTACGACAGTCCGCTCGAAGCCGTCGGCAACACCCCGCTGGTCCGCCTGCCGCGGCTGTCCGCCGCCGTCCCCGGCAACGCCGACGGCCTGGTGACCCTCTGGGCCAAGCTGGAGGACCGCAACCCCACCGGCTCGATCAAGGACCGCCCGGCCCTGCACATGATCGAGCGCGCCGAGGCCGACGGCCGGCTCACCCCCGGCTGCACCGTCTTGGAGCCCACCAGCGGCAACA
Organism: Kitasatospora sp. NPDC001225; assembly: GCF_053597855.1. Lineage (NCBI taxonomy): Bacteria > Bacillati > Actinomycetota > Actinomycetes > Kitasatosporales > Streptomycetaceae > Kitasatospora > Kitasatospora sp. NPDC001225. The sequence goes on along the minus strand of NZ_JBSFJC010000008.1, from coordinate 57,944 downwards.
CCGGCATCTCGCTGGCCATGGCCGCCAAGCTCAAGGGCTACCGGATGGTCTGCGTGATGCCCGAGAACACCAGCGAGGAGCGGCGCGAGCTGCTCCGCATGTGGGGCGCCGAGATCATCCCGTCCCCGGCCGCCGGCGGCTCCAACACCGCCGTCCGGATGGCCAAGGAGATCGCCGCCGAGCACCCCGACTGGGTCATGCTCTACCAGTACGGCAACCCCGACAACGCCGGCGCCCACTACACTGGCACGGGCCCCGAGATCCTCGCGGACCTGCCGACCGTCACCCACTTCGTGGCCGGCCTCGGCACCACCGGCACCCTGATGGGCGTCGGCCGCTACCTGCGCGAGAAGGTCCCCGGCGTGAGGATCGTCGCCGCCGAGCCGCGCTACGACGACCTGGTGTACGGGCTGCGCAACCTGGACGAGGGCTTCGTCCCCGAGCTGTACGACGCCGAGGTGCTCACCACCCGGTTCTCGGTCGGCTCCGCGGACGCCGTCCGCCGCACCCGTGAACTCCTCCAGCAGGAGGGCATCTTCGCGGGCGTCTCGACCGGCGCCATCCTGCACGCGGCGATCGGCGTCGGCCGCAAGGCGGCGGCGGCCGGCGAGCGCGCGGACATCGTCTTCGTGGTCGCGGACGGCGGTTGGAAGTACCTCTCCACCGGCATCTACACCGCCGAGTCCACCGAGGCCGCGGTCGAGGCGCTGCAGGGCCAGCTCTGGGCGTAGGGCCTATCCGCCCTGCAACACCTTCCGCGCCCGGGCCCAGACCTGTCGGTCCACCGTGCCGGCCCGGCGGCGGAAGTCCGCCAGCGGCACCTCGCGCAGCTCGTCGGTCTCCAGCCAGCTGGCCCGGCCCTGCCGGTCGCCCACCACGCCGGGCGGCAGCGGCAGCACGCCCGGGCGCTCCGCGTGGTGCTTGCTGGTGATCTTCGCGACGGTGGCGGTCCGGCCGTGCACCCGCAGCACCAGGCACGGGCGGTCCTTGGCACCGGGGCCGTCCTCGAACGGCACCAGCGCCCACCAGACCTCCTGCGGCCGCGGGCCGGCCCCCGGCCGCGGTCGCGGACCGGCCGGCCCGGACGGACGCGGCGCCGGACGGGTGCGCCGCACCAGCGCCGCCGCGGCGGCGGCCAGCAGCGCGACGCCCAGCAGCGACAGGACGAGCCAGGTAGCGGTCATGCCGTTCATGCGGCGAACCGTACCGGGCCGGGGGTGAACGCCACCACCGCGACGGCCGGGCACCCGTCCGGGCATTTGTCCGCGCATTGCTCCCGGTTCGTCACGGAACTGCCACAATGCCCGTTCTGCGCCCGGAGCCCCGGCCGTCCCGGCAAGGCTGCGTCACGAACGTCCGCCCCCGTCCCCCGGAGGTGCCCCGTGGCCCGTGGCCCCGAGCTGTGGTCCTACGCCGAGATCGCCCGCCACATCAACGTCCGGCGCGAGACCGTCCGCAGCTACCGGAGGCACCGGCTGCTGCCCGATCCGGACGTGATCGACGGCAGCGGCCACCCGCGGTGGTACCCGTTCACCATCCGCAGCTGGGCCCGCAACCGGCCCCGCCGCCGCTGATCCCCCGGCCCGTCAACCGCCCGCGCCCCCGCCCCGGGCGTTCTGGTGATTCCGCCCACAGCCCGGCACGGGGACGGGGGCAAAGTGCCGCTCCGCCCTTACCCTCGACACACCAACGCAGTGCTACCGGCCGGTCCACCGGGCCCGGCCTGCCGTTTTCCATGCTGTTTTCCACGCTGTGCCCGTGGAGGACGGCGATGCCGTTTTCCAGCAGCAGCCAGGATGTGTCGGGGCGGAGGGGCTCGGATGAAACTGACCGTGGTGGGGTGCTCGGGGAGCTTCCCGGCCGCCGACTCGCCCTGCTCCAGCTACCTGGTCGAGGCCGAGGGCTACCGCGTCGTCCTCGACCTCGGCAACGGAGCCCTCGGCGCCCTCCAGAAGTACACCGGCCTCTACGACGTCGACGCCGTCCTGCTCAGCCACCTGCACGCCGACCACTGCGTCGACCTGTGCGCCTACTGGGTGGCCCGCAACTACCGCGCCGAGGGCTGCCCCGAACTGCTGCCCGTGTACGGCCCGGCCGGCACCGCCGAGCGGCTCGCCCGCGCCTACGACATGCCGGAGAACCCCGGCATGAAGGAGGTGTTCGAGTTCCGCACCCTCACCCCCGGCGGCTTCCGGCTCGGCCCGTTCCGGATCGACGTCGCCCAGGTCAACCACCCCGTCGACGCCTTCGCCTTCCGGCTGGAGCACGACGGCCGCTCGCTGGTCTACAGCGGGGACACCGGCGAGAGCGCCGAACTCGTCGAACTCGCCCGCGACACCGACCTCTTCCTCTGCGAGGCCGCGTACATCGACGGGCGCGACACCTACCAGGCCGTCCACCTCAACGGCCGCGAGGCCGGCGAGCACGCCGCCGCGGCCCGCGCCCGCCGGCTCGTCCTGACCCACATCCCCCCGTGGACCGACGCCGAGCACAACCGGCGGGACGCCGCGGCCGCCTACCCGGGGCCGGTCGAGGTCGCCCGGGCCGGCGCGGTGTACGAGGTCTGAGAGCGGGCCGGCGGGGTCTGAGAGCGGGCCGGGCCTGAGAGTGGGCTGGCGAGGTCGGGCGGGATTCCCGGAAAAATGCTTCGGGACGACCCGCAACCTCCGCGCCCCCCGCACGTCCTTGTGAGTGAGCGGCGGGAAACGCCGCCGGAACGGCCGGCCCGTCGGGCACGGACGCGATCACACTACTCATCAGGCCCGCTTCGTGCTGCCCGGATCCGGTCGTACCGGTCCGGGACGGATATCCAGGGGGAAATCCCATGCGCAAGACCAACCGTGCCCTGAACCGGGCCCGCCGGCTCACCCCGGCGCTGGCGCTGACCGCCGCGCTGCTCGCCGGCGGCGCCGTGACCGCGGCCCCGGCCTTCGCCGCCGCCGGGCCGCTCAGCCTCACCGTGCACACCCCGGCGGTGGTCGGCTTCGCGGGCGGGCCGGTCGAGTTCACCGAACACCTCGGCAACCCGGGTGACCAGGGCACCTCCGTCGTGCTGGACTTCGAGATCGAGAGCGACCTCGGGACGCCGCCGAACGCCCTGAGCCTCGACTACTTCAGCGAGCTGACCGGCGGCTGGCTGCCGGTGGAGCTGACGGAGCGCCCCGGGGCGGACAAGGTGGTCAACGCGGGCGGCACCGGCAAGGTCGTGGTCCCGGCGGGCGGCACCGACGTCCGGCTGCGGCTCGGCGTGCCGATGGGCAGGCCCCACGACGGGGCCACCAACGGCGGCACCGGCCCGAGCCTCACCTTCCGCACCGGCGTCAAGGGCTGGTCGCAGGACTCCCCGGTCGAGCCGCCGCTCACCGACAGCCACGTGGTCAAGGTGGAGGGGATCAGCAACGGCGTGTCCGGGGTCCCGGCCGAGGTCGTCGCGGGCGGCGAGCCCGTCGAGTTCGACGCGGTGCTCTCGAACCCGACGCCGTCCGCCTACACCAACCTCGGCAACGTGCTGTTCACCGACCGCCTCGCCAAGGTCGAGGTCCGCGGCGCCGACGGGAAGTGGACCACCGTGCCGGGCGTCACGGCCCCGGCGGAGCCCGTGGCGGGCCACTACCTGGACGGCCGCAACTCCTCGGCGGCGCCCCAGAGTTCGACCACCCGGCGGGTCCGGGTCAGCTACCCCGCCGACAGCCCGCTGGGCAGGACGGCGCTGAACCCCTGCGTGTTCGTCAACGAGGGCGAGGAGATGCCCTTCCGGGGCACCACCATGTGCTCGCAGGGCGCCACCACCGAGGTCGTCGCCCCCGCGCCGAAGCCCTCACCGACCGGCACCCACAAGGCCGGCGAGCCCTCGACCGGGCCGGCCGGCTCCGACGGCTCGCAGCCGAAGCCGGACGGCGGCGCGGGCGTCGCCCAGCCGGTCGGCGACACCACCACGGCGCCGGCCGCCCCCGCTCCGGCCGTTTCGCAGCCCGCCGTGTTGTCCGCGGACAACGTTCCCGCCGCGGCCGCCCGGCCGGTGGACGCCCACCTGGCGTCCACCGGTGCGGACAGCGACTGGACCGGCCTGATCGCGGGCGTCGGCGCGCTGCTGGTCGGCGTCGGTGCGGGGGCCTTCGTGCTGGTCCGCCGCCGCCGCACCGGCTGACCGCGCACGGCCGTGCCGTCGGCGCTCGCTGTACGGCCGACGGCGTACGGCTAGCGCCGGCCGGGGACGGGCAGCCCGAGATGGTCCCGCAGGGTGGGGCCGGTGTAGTCGGTGCGGAAGACCCCGCGCTCCTGGAGCAGCGGGACCACGCGGTCGACGAACTCGTCCAGGCCGCCCGGGGTGAGGTGCGGGACGAGGATGAAGCCGTCGGCCGCGTCGCTCTGCACGAAGCGGTCGATCTCGGCGGCGACGGTGGCGGGCGCTCCGATGAAGGACTGCCGGCCGGTCAGCTCGATCACCAGTTCGCGGCTGGTCAGCTTCTTCTCCGCGGCCACCGCCCGCCACCGTTCGGCGACGGCCACCGGGTCGGCGTGCCGGACCCGGCCCTGGACCAGGCCGCTGTCCGGGTCGGGGTCGACGGCCGGCAGCGGTCCGTCCGGGTCGTGGTCGGACAGGTCGACGCCCCAGACCTGCTCCAGGAAGGCGATCGCGGTCTGCGGGCTCACCTGGGCCCGGCGGATCTCCCGGGCCCGTTCGTCCGCCTCGGCGTCGGTGTCGCCGAGGACGAAGGTGACCCCGGGCATGATCTTCAGCTCGTCCGGCTTGCGGCCGTACGCGGCGAGCCGGCGCTTGACGTCGGCGTGGAAGGCCTGGCCGTCGGCGAGGGTGGAGTGCCGGGAGAAGACCACGTCGGCGGCGGCGGCCGCGAACTCGCGCCCCTCGTCGGAGTCCCCGGCCTGGATCACCACCGGGTGGCCCTGCGGCGGTCGCGGCAGCGAGAGCCTGCCCTCGACCTCGAACTGCGGGCCGGAGTGCCGGACGGGTTCCTCCCCGGCGTCCCAGAACTCCCGTGCCAGCTGGACGGATTCGGCGGCCCGGGTGTAGCGGTCGGCGCGGTCCAGGTACCCGCCGCGGCGGAAGTTCTCCCCGGTGAAGGCGTCCGAGGAGGTGACCACGTTCCAGGCCGCGCGGCCGCCGGAGAGGTGGTCCAACGAGGCGAAGCGGCGGGCCAGTTCGTACGGCTCGTTGAAGGTCGCGTTGACGGTGGCGGCCAGGCCGAGCCGTTCGGTGACGGCGGCCAGCGCGTTCAGCACGGTGATCGACTCGGGGCGGCCGACCACGTCGAGGTCGTGGATGAGGCCCTTGGTCTCGCGCAGCCGCAGGCCCTCGGCGAGGAAGAAGAAGTCGAACTTCCCGCGCTCGGCGGTCTGCGCGAGGTGGCGGAAGGAGGAGAACTCGATGTGGCTGCCGGCGGCCGGGTCGCTCCACACCGTGGTGTTGTTGACGCCGGGGAAGTGCGCGGCGAGGTGGATCTGCTTGAGCGGTCGGTCCGTCATCGGGTCACCTCGGCGAGGGCGGGAGCGGCGGTGGAGGCGGTGGAGGCAGGGGAGGTAGGGGAGCCGTCGGCGGGGCGGGCGGCGTAGCGGCTGGCCGGGCGGGCCAGGCCGAGGTGGTCGCGCAGGGTGCGGCCGGTGTACCCGGTGCGCAGCAGTCCGGCGGCGCGCAGGGCGGGGGCGATCCGGTCGGCCAGCGCGGCGAGGTCGCGCGACGCGTCGGCAGGGGAGAGGTGGAAGCCGTCGACGCCGGTGCCGGGCGCGGTGAGCTCGGCGAGCAGCCGCTCGTCGGCGGCCCGGTCGGGCAGGGCGGACAGGTCGGCGTCGAGCCGGGCGAGGACGCGCAGGTTCTCGCCGGCCCGCAGCCGCAGTTCGGTGGCGGCGGTCAGCCGGGTGGCGCGGTCGGGGGCGTCGAGCAGGACGACGTCGGCGTGCCGGATCGCGGCGTCGACCCGCGCCCGCCCGCCCGGGGAGGCGTCCGGCGCGAGGTCGGCGGCGGCGACGGGCACCACGACCACCGGGCGGCCCTGCGGCGGGCGCGGGGTGATGGACGGGCCGCGGACGGAGAAGCGCGGGCCCTCGAAGTCGATGTAGTGCAGCTTGTCGCGGTCGATGAACCGTCCGGTGGCGGTGTCGCGGATCTCCGCGTCGTCCTCCCAGCTGTCCCAGAGCCGGGCGGCCACCTCGACGGCGTCGGCGGCCTCGGCCCACAGCTCGTCCTCGGCGGCGACGGGGCGGCGGCCGAAGGCCCGCGCCTCGGCCTCGGTCGTGGAGACGCCGACCAGCCAGCCGGCCCGGCCCTCGCTCACCCAGTCCAGGGTGTTGACCGAGATCGAGGTGTGGAAGGGCTCGGTGTGGGTGGTGGTGACGGTCGGCACCAGCCCGACCCGGCCGGTCAGCGGGGCGGTCCGGGCGAGGGCGGCGAGCGCGTCGGGGCGGCTCGGCTCGGCGGCGAAGGAGTCGTCGAGGGTGACGAAGTCCAGGGTGGCCCGCTCGGCGAGGCGGGCGAGGGCGGTGTAGTGCCCGGCGTCGAGACGGCCGGGGCTGTCGAGGGCTGCGGACAGGTGCAACTGGCGGGGCATGGTGAGCCTGGCTTCCTCGTGCGGACGCGTGCGGGCACCGGCGCACCCGTACGGGGACACGGGTGCGCGGGGGCGCGCCGGAGCGCGGTGGCGGCCCGCGGGCGGAGCCCGTACGGGCGGGGGAGGGAGGACCGGCGCCGGGCGGGACGTCAGCCGGGCGGCGGTGGGGGAACGGTCAGCTCAGCCGCGACACGCCGCGGACCACACGCGACCGAAGTCGATGTGGCTGCGGGTGACCAGCGGGCACGAGGCGTTCACCGCTTCAGTTGACCAGGGCGTCCGGCGGTTCGTCAACCGTCGTTTCCGCCCGCCGGAGCCCGCCGGAGCCGCGTGGGAGTCCGGCGGGAGCCCGGCGGGAGTCCGGTCGGGGACCCGCCGGAGCCGCGTGGGCGCGCCCGGGTACGCCGAAGGCCCCGCCCCGCCGCTGGGGGAGCAGCGGCGGGGCGGGGCCTCGGGAGCGGGCGGTGACTCGGGCGTCAGGCCTTGGTGACGTCCTCGATCTCGTCGTCGTCCTCGCGACCGGGGGTCTTGAGGTCGAACTTGGTGATCGCGAAGCGGAACAGGAAGTAGTAGACCGCGGCGAAGGCCAGGCCGAGCGGGATGATCATCCACGGGTCGGTGGCCTTGTTCCAGGCCAGCGCGTAGTCGATCAGGCCGCCGGAGAAGGTGAAGCCGTCGTGCACGCCGAGCGCCCAGGTGACGGTCATCGAGACGGCGGTGAGCAGCGCGTGGATGACGTACAGGACCGGGGCGATGAAGACGAAGGCGAACTCGATCGGCTCGGTGACACCGGTCACGAAGGAGGTCAGGGCCAGCGAGACCATCATGCCGGTGACGGCCTTGCGGCGGTGCGCCTTGGCGGCGTGGGCGATGGCCAGCGCGGCGGCGGGCAGCGCGAACATCATGATCGGGTAGAAGCCCGACATGAACTGTCCGGCGGTCGGGTCGCCGGCGAAGAAGCGGGTCAGGTCGCCGTGCACGACGGTGCCGTCGGGCTTGGTGAAGTCACCGGTCTGGAACCAGGCGTAGGAGTTCACGAACTGGTGCATGCCGACCGGCAGCAGACCGCGGTTGACCAGGCCGAAGGCGCCCGCACCGAACGCGCCGGCGCCGATCAGGGTGTCGTTCAGGCTCTTGATGGCGTCGCCGATCGGGCCCCAGGCCAGACCGAAGAAGACGCCGACGGCGGTGCCGACGAAGGCCATGATGATCGGGACCAGGCGGCGGCCGTTGAAGAAGCCGAGCCAGTCGACCAGCTTGGTGCGGTGGTACTTCTGCCACAGCACCGCGGCCAGTAGGCCGATCACGATGCCGCCGAGCACACCCGGGTTCTGGTAGGTGGCCGCCTCGTCCTTGCCGGGGAGGATCTTGTACTCGGTGATCGGGAACGCGGTGAGCACGTTCTTGTACACCAGGAAGCCGACCAGGGCGGCGAGGGCGGTGGAGCCGTCCGCCTTCTTGGCGTAGCCGATCGCGATACCCACCGCGAAGAGCATCGGCAGAGCGTCGAAGACCGAGGTGCCGGCGGTGTTGAACACCGCGGCGACCTTGTCCCAGCCGAGGCCGTCCTTGCCGAACACGTCGTCCTGGCCGAGACGCATCAGCAGACCGGCTGCGGGGAGCACGGCGATGGGCAGCTGGAGGCTGCGACCGATCTTCTGCAGACCCTGGAGGAGGTTCTGGCCGAACTTCTTGGCGGGGCTGGGTGAGGCCGGAGCCGTGGCGGGCGCCGGTGCCTGCGCAGACTGACTCATGGGGGTGGGTTCCTAACGGCATGGCGGTCGGTCGGGGGGAAGGCACAGGGGCCGAACCTCGAACTGGTCTACACCACACGTGGTGTAGACCAGTTTTGTAGCACGGGTGGAGAAGTCGAGGAACCCCGGAAAGCGGTGTCGCCGGGAAGCGCTATGAAATCGAAACCTACTTACCGAATGGCGATCATGGTAGCGACCGCGATTGGGATTTTGGCCGACTGCGCAACAAAATCGATTTTGGCTAATCGCGCAACAAAAGCACAGCGTGCTCCGGTGGGCCCTGCCAGGCGCGTTGGGCCCGGTCGGCCGGGCTTTCGGAAATGCCGAAGGCCTCCGGACCGGTGGTCCGGAGGCCTTTGCGGGGATAACTCGGGTGACGCCCGGGTTCAGGCCTTGGTGACGTCCTCGACCTCGGCCTCGTCCTCCCGACCGGGAGTTTTCAGGTTGAATTTGACGATGATGAACCGGAAGAGCGCGTAGTACACGACGGCGAAGCAGAGGCCGATCGGGATGATCAGCCACGGTTTGGTGGCCAGTCCCCAGTTGATCACGTAGTCGATCAGGCCGGCCGAGAAGCTGAACCCGTCGTGCACCCCGAGCCCCCAGGTCACCGCCATCGAGGCGCCGGTCAGCAGCGCGTGCACGGCGTACAGGGCCGGGGCGATGTAGGCGAAGGAGTACTCGATCGGCTCGGTGACGCCCGTCACGAAGGAGGTCAGGCCGACCGAGAGCATCAGGCCGTAGATCTCCTTGCGCCGGTGCGGCTTCGCCGAGTGCGCGATCGCGAGCGCGGCGGCCGGCAGCGCGAACATCATGATCGGGAAGAAGCCGGACTGGAACTGGCCGGCCGTCGGGTCGCCCGCCAGGAAGCGCGGGATGTCGCCGTGCACGATCGCGCCGTCCGGCCTGGTGAACTCCCCGAACTGGAACCAGACGAAGGTGTTCAGCAGCTGGTGCATGCCGATCAGCAGCAGGGCCCGGTTGAACAGGCCGAAGATGCCGGCGCCGCCCGCGCCCAGGTCGGAGAGGGTCTGCGAGAAGTCGTTCAGGCCGCGGCCGATCGGCGGCCAGACCCAGAGCGCCACCACGGCGGTCAGCATGCCGACCAGCGCGGTGATCATCGGCACCAGGCGGCGGCCGTTGAAGAAGCCGAGCCAGTCGACCAGCTTGGTGCGGTGGAACCGCACCCACAGCCAGGCCGACATCAGGCCGATCAGGATGCCGCCGAGCACCCCCGGGTTCTGGAACGTCGCGGCCGCCGCCTTCGCCGAGCTGTAGTCCACGCACTGGTCGCTGACCAGTACCGTCGGCGGCTTGCAGCTCTCCGGGAAGGCGTGCAGGACCTTGTAGTACACCAGGAAGCCGACCACGGCGGCGAGCGCCGTCGAGCCGTCCGCCTTCTTCGCCATGCCGATCGCGACGCCGATGCAGAACAGCAGCGGCAGGCCGAAGGAGGAGTCGAGCAGCGCGCCGCCGGCGGAGGCGAAGACCTTCGCGACGTTGTCCCAGCCGAGGCCGTCCTTGCCGAACACGTCCGGCTGGCCGAGGCGGTTGAGGATGCCCGCGGCGGGGAGCACCGCCACCGGGAGCTGCAGGGAGCGGCCCATCTTCTGGAGGCCGCCGTAGAAGATGTGCCATCGTTTGGCCTGCGGGGCCGTGGCGCCTGCCGAACTCATCCTTCGCCCTCCGAGAGCAGTTGCCTGCCGGGGGCCCGGCGGGACCCTCGGGCAGGGCTCGGGAACACCCGGGGCCGTTCCCGCGTTCGTCGGAGTACACATATATTGGTGTAGACCACTTGACGCAGGTCGCACTCCGGAGGCGCGAGCCCCGCTGATCGTCATCCTCGGGCGGCGATCCGGAGCCTGCCCGCCGGAATGGGCCGAAAGTGGACTAACGTGGCGGACCGGACCGGCACGGGTGATGCTGGTCGCGCCGCTCGCAGGCCGACCGCGGCCGAACCCGCGTCAGCCACCGGCACGCACCTCACCGCACGACGGTCGAGGGACACCCAGCACCAGCGCAGGACGGCACCCGGCAGAGCCGCCGAAGGGCCGAGACAGAGGGAGAAACCAGATGGCCAGCAAGGCTGAGAAGATCGTCGCCGGTCTGGGCGGCATCGACAACATCGAAGAGGTCGAGGGCTGCATCACCCGCCTGCGCACCGAGGTCAAGGACGCCTCCCTGGTCGACGAGGCCGCCCTCAAGGCCGCCGGCGCCCACGGCGTCGTGAAGATGGGCACCGCGATCCAGGTCGTCATCGGCACCGACGCCGACCCGATCGCCGCCGACATCGAGGACATGATGTGAGCTGAACCACCCAGGTTCAGCCCGCCCGGCCCGCCGACCCGCTCAGGGGGACGGCGGGCCGTGGCGCGTCCCGGCCCTCTCCGGCTCGCCTCCGGAAGCGGCCCCCCGGAGCGACTACGCTCAGTGCCTATGTCACGCATCGACGGCCGCACCCCCGACCAGCTCCGCCCGATCACCATCGAACGGGGCTGGAGCAAGCACGCCGAAGGCTCCGTCCTCATCTCCTACGGCGACACCAAGGTGCTGTGCACCGCCAGCGTCACCGAGGGCGTGCCCCGCTGGCGCAAGGGCAGCGGCGAGGGCTGGGTCACCGCCGAGTACTCCATGCTCCCGCGCGCCACCAACACCCGCGGCGACCGCGAGGCCGTCAAGGGCCGCATCGGCGGCCGCACCCACGAGATCAGCCGGCTCATCGGCCGCTCGCTGCGCGCCGTGGTCGACCACCGCGCGCTCGCCGAGAACACCATCGTCCTCGACTGCGACGTCCTCCAGGCCGACGGCGGCACCCGCACCGCCGCCATCACCGGCGCCTACGTCGCCCTGGTCGACGCCGTCGCCTGGGCCCGCGACAAGAAGCTGCTGCGCGCCAAGGGCCAGCCGATCACCGGCGGCGTCAGCGCCGTCAGCGTCGGCATCATCGACGGCGTCCCGATGCTCGACCTCCAGTACGAGGAGGACGTGCGCGCCGAGACCGACATGAACATCGTCTGCACCTCCGACGGACGCTTCGTCGAGGTCCAGGGCACCGCCGAGGGCGCCCCGTTCGACCGCGAGCTGCTCGACCGGCTGCTCGACCTCGGCAGCCTCGGCTGCGCGGAGCTCGACGAGATCCAGCGCAAGGCCCTGGAAGGCTGAACCGGCGAGGGCCCCGCGGCCGTGGAGCGGAACGGACGGACGGTCAACCCGTGGGTGGGGAGGGCCGTTCGGACCGGTACGGACGCGCGTACGGGCCGCGGGTGGGGCCGCGGGGCGAACGGCCCGCCGAAGGGTCGACCTGACGGTCGGCCTGCTGTACAGGCCGGGTCCGGAGACCGTACGGTTCCCGCAGCACCCCCGCTGCGGGAACCGCGCACCCCTCTGCGCGCGTCCCACCCCACGGAACCCGCGCCCCCCAGGAGGATCGGATGCCGTCGAGCATCGCCCGCCCCGCCGCCCTCGCCGTGGCCGGACTCATCGCGATCCTCCCGCTCAGCATGGTGAGCTGCTCCGCCGCCCAGAAGGCGCTCGACTGCGGCAACACCGCCGTGAGGATCACCGGCGACCTCGCCGACGTCACCCAGGCGTACGACAACGCGAGCAACGACTCGGCGGCCGCCGGGAAGGCCTTGCAGAAGCTCAAGAACGACCTCGACCAGGTCGGGAAGAACTCCAAGAACACCGACGTCGCCAAGGCCGTGACCGATCTGCAGAAGCAGGTCGAGAACGTGCAGCGGGCGGCGGACAGGAACGAGGTCCCGGACCTCAAGCCGCTCGGCAACGCGGCCGGCAACCTCACCTCGCTCTGCACCGGCTGACCGCCTCCGGCCACTCGGTAGGGTGGGCGATATGTCCACCCGCCTGATCCTCGCCACCCGCAACCAGCACAAGGTCACCGAGCTCCGCGCCATCCTGGCGGACGCCGGCCTGGACGTCGAACTCGTCGGCGCCGACGCCTACCCGGAGATCCCGGACGTCCCCGAGACCGGCGTCACCTTCGCCGAGAACGCCCTGCTCAAGGCCCACGCCCTGGCCCGCGCCACCGGCCTGCCCGCCGTCGCCGACGACTCCGGCCTCTGCGTGGACGTGCTGAACGGCGCGCCCGGCATCTTCTCCGCGCGCTGGTCCGGCAAGCACGGCGACGACCGCGCCAACCTCGACCTGCTGCTCGCCCAGCTCTCCGACATCGCCGAGCCGCACCGCGGCGCCCACTTCTTCTGCGCCGCCGCCCTCGCCCTCCCCGACGGCACCGAGCGCGTCGTCGAGGGCCGCCTCCTCGGCACCCTGCGCACCGCCCCGGCCGGCGACGGCGGCTTCGGCTACGACCCGATCCTCCAGCCCCTCGGCGAGACCCGCACCTGCGCGGAGCTCACGGCCGACGAGAAGAACGCCATCAGCCACCGCGGCAAGGCCTTCCGCGCCCTCGCCCCGGTCGTGAAGGACCTCATCGCCTGACGCCCCGTCCGCCGGACACGTCGAAGGCCCGCCTCGAGATCACTCTCGGGGCGGGCCTTCGAATTTAAGGCTAGTGCGGCCTGAGGGACTCGAACCCTCACGGGATTTCTCCCATGGGCACCTAAAACCCAGGCGTCTGCCAATTCCGCCAAGGCCGCATGGCGACCAGTCTAGGGCTTCGCCGAGTGTGGGGACAGCGACTTCCGCCGTCGCCCCGCCGGTGCCGCGCCCGGGCCCCGCGGCGGCAGTGGCGCCGGGCCCGTCGGGTCGGCCCGGTGGTGCCGGGAGTGGGTTTCGGCCAGGGGGCTGACTGGATGTCGCGCGCTTCCGACCTGTGATGTTTGGCTGTTGATTACCAATTGGTACAGACCTATTGACCTATGTGGTTCAGACCACATAGCTTCTCCGCCAATTGCAACCCCCCACGTGCGTGCTCCCCCACAGGCACGCGCCGACACTCTCTCCTGGAGGACCGAGTGTTGATCCGAAACACGGCGGAGCGGCGTCCCACCGCCGCGCACCGCCGGAAGAGCCCGGCGGCCCGCGCCGGTGTGGCCTCGCTCGCGGCGGCCTCGTTGGCCGGGCTGCTGATGGCGACGCTGGGTGCGGCGCCCTCGCAGGCGTCGGCGGCCGTCGACAACGCGGCCTGTCGGCCCGACGGCCTGTACCAGACGCCCGGCGTGGACGTCCCGTACTGCTCCGTCTACGACACCAGCGGGCGCGAGAAGATGGGCGCGGACCACCAGCGCCGCATCATCGGCTACTTCACCGGCTGGCGCACCGGCAAGAACGGCGACGCTCCGTACCTGGCGACCGACATCCCCTGGGACAAGGTCACCCACCTCAACTACGCCTTCGGCCACGTCGGCGGCGACAACAAGCTCTCGGTCGGCACCGACGGCCCGACCAACGAGGCCACCGGGATCTCCTTCCCCGGCGTCCCCGGTGCCGAGCTGGACCCGAGCCTGCCGTACAAGGGCCACTTCAACCTGCTGACGAAGTTCAAGAAGCAGTACCCGAACGTCAAGACCCTGATCTCGGTGGGCGGTTGGACCGAGACCGGCGGCTACTTCGGGGACGACGGCAAGCGCGTCAACTCCGGCGGCTTCTACTCGATGACCGTCAACCCGGACGGCAGCGTCAACCAGGCCGGCATCGACACCTTCGCCGCCTCCTCGGTCGACTTCATCCGCAAGTACGGCTTCAACGGCGTCGACGTCGACTACGAGTACCCGACCTCGATGAAGGACGCCGGCAACCCGCTGGACTGGCAGCTCGCCAACGCCAAGCGCGGTTCGCTGGCCAAGGGTTACGCGGCGCTGATGAAGACCCTGCGCGAGAGCCTGGACAAGGCCGGCGCCGCCGACGGCAGGCACTACCTGCTGTCGGTCGCCGCCCCGTCCTCCGGCTACCTGCTGCGCGGCATGGAGACCTTCCAGGTGGCGAAGTACCTGGACTACGTCAACATCATGTCGTACGACCTGCACGGCGCCTGGAACAAGTACGTCGGCCCGAACGCCTCGCTGTACGACGACGGCAAGGACGGCGAGCTGGCCGCCGCCAACGTCTACGGCACCGGGCAGTACGGGGGCATCGGCTACCTGAACGCCGACTGGTCGTACCACTACTTCCGCGGCTCGATGCCCGGCGGCCGGATCAACGTCGGCCTGCCGTACTACACCCGCGGCTTCAAGAACGTGCAGGGCGGCACCAACGGCCTCTGGGGCACCGCCTCGGCGACCACCTGCCCGGCCGGCTCCGGCCTGACGGCCTGCGGTGACGGCGCGGTCGGCATCGACAACATCTGGAACGACAAGGACGACGCGGGCAAGGAGTCCCCGGCCGGGTCGAACCCGATGTGGCACGCCAAGAACCTGGAGAAGGGCATCCTGCCCGACTACCTGGCCAAGTACGGCGTCTCCGACACCGCGCTGCAGGGCACCTACACCCGCAACTACAGCTCCGCGCTGGTGGCGCCGTGGCTGTGGAACGACGCCAAGAAGGTGTTCCTCTCCACCGAGGACGAGCAGTCGGTGGGCGCCAAGGCGGACTACATCGTCAACCAGGGCGCCGGCGGCGCGATGATCTGGGAGCTCGCGGGCGACTACAAGTGGGACGCGGCCGCCAATGGCGGCAAGGGCGAGTACGTGCCCGGTTCGACGCTGACCTCGCTGATGTACGACAAGTTCAAGTCGGCGGCCCCGTACGGCGCGGTCCGCGCGACGACCGCGCTGCCGCAGCAGACCCTGCCGATCGACGTGTCGTTCACCAACTTCGCGCTGGGCGACTCGAACTACCCGATCAACCCGAAGCTGCACATCGTCAACAACTCGACGCTGACCCTGCCGGGCGGCACCGAGTTCCAGTTCGACTACGGCAACTCGGCCCCGGGCAACGCCAAGGACCAGTCCGGCTTCGGCCTCCAGGTCATCAAGCAGGACAACCCGGGCCCGGGCAACGTGGGCGGCCTGAAGGGCACCTACAACCGGGTGTCGGTCAAGCTGCCGGGCTGGCAGTCGCTGGCGCCGGGCGCCTCGATCGACATGGACTTCGTCTACTACCTGCCGGTGTCCACGCCGTCGAACTGGACGGTCAACGTGGGCGGCACGCTGTACGGGATCAAGGGCGACCTGACCCGCGGCGCGGTGGACGGCGGCACGCCGACCCCGACCCCGACGCCGTCGCAGACGGCCACCCCGACGCCGACCCCCACGGGCACGCCGACCGGCACGCCGACGGCCACCCCGACCGGGACGCCGACGCCGACCGCGACCCCGACCTCGGGCACCTGCGGGGCTGCCCCGAGCTGGGACGCCGGCACCACCTACGCGACGCCCACCAAGGTCTCGTGGAAGGGCCACTACTACCAGAACAAGTGGTGGACCAAGGGCGACGACCCCGCGGCCAGCGGCTCGTGGGGTGTCTGGAGCGACCTCGGGACCTGCTGATCAGGGCGGTCCGCTGAGGTGAGGACGGCGGTGGCGGTGCACCCGGTCGGGGGGTGTGCCGCCACCGCTTCGTCGTACCGGCCGTGCTTACGCGCCGACGCTTACGCGCCGACCTTGAGGTCGCGCAGCAGCTTGGCGACGTGGCCGGTGGCCCGCACGTTGTAGAACGCGTGCTCGACCTTGCCGTGCTCGTCCACGACGATGGTGGAGCGGATGACGCCCAGGTAGGTGCGGCCGTAGTTCTGCTTCTCGCCGAAGGCGGCGTACGCCTCCAGCACCTCCTTGTCCGGGTCGGACAGCAGGGTGACCTTGAGGTTCTCGGCCTCGCGGAACTTGCCGAGCTTCTCCGGCTTGTCCGGGGAGATGCCGATGACGTCGTAGCCGGCGTCCGCGAGGACCTCCAGGTTGTCGGTGAAGTCGCAGGCCTGCTTGGTGCAGCCGGGCGTCAGGGCGGCGGGGTAGAAGTAGACGATGACCTTGCGGCCCGCGTGGTCGGCGAGGGACACCTGGTTGCCGTCGGCGTCGGACAGGCTGAAGGCGGGCGCGGTGTCGCCGGGCTGGAGACGCTCACTCACGGTCGTACTCTCCTGGATGCTGGGACGGGCGGTCGTACCACGGCAAACTTACCTCCGATGGTGGGTGGGGCCGCGCGACCGTGTGCGGCAGCTGACACACTGGGTCAGTCGCACCGATCGCAGGGATCGGATGGAACAACATCGGCGAGTGAATGGGGTGGCCCGAGTGGGCGAGGCGAGCACGCAGGACAAGTCGGCGCGGACGACCGCCCAGATCGAGGCGGACATCGAGCGGACGCGTGACCGGCTGGCGTCGACCCTGGACGAGCTGGCCGTCCGCGTCCACCCGAGCACGGTGACCGCCCAGGTCAAGGCCAAGGCGGTGGCCGCCGTCGAGGAGAAGACCGCCCGGGCGTACGTGGCCGCCAGCGGCGTGGTGGAGAAGGTCCGGGCGCAGTTCGTGGACGAGAAGGGGCAGCCGCGCCGCGAGCGGATCGTCCCGGCCGCGCTGGTCGGCGTGGGCCTGGTGCTGCTGGTCGCCTCTGCGCGCAAGCGCCGCAAGGGCTGAGCGCACAGCGGGACGGCGGGGCCGGGCGCGACGGGTGCCCGGCCTTTCGCGTGCCCGGGCTTCCGGGTGCCCGGCGCTCCGCCTGCCGGGCCTTCCGGATACCGGGCCAGCGTCACGCCCCGCGCCCGGGGGAGGTACCTTCGGGACCGTGAGTACGAACCACGAACCGACGCGCTCCGACGACGCGCAGGAGCCCGCCCGCCACGACCGGCTCGGCGAGAAGCTGCCGATCCGGATGCTGCACGACCGCGTGCTGGTGCGGATCGAGGGCGGCGAGGGCGAGCGCCGTTCGACCGGCGGCATCCTGATCCCGGCCACGGCGGAGCTGTCCAAGCGCTGTACCTGGGCGGAGGCCGTCGCGGTGGGCCAGAGCGTGCGCTCGGTGGAGCCCGGCGACCGGGTGCTGTACGACCCGGAGGACAAGCTGGAGGTCGAGGTCCGCGGCGCCACCTACGTGCTGCTGCGCGAGCGCGACCTGCACGCCGTCGCCGCCACCCGCTTCGGCGACGCGGAGGGCTCGACCGGGCTGTACCTGTGACGGTCTGATCCGCTCCGTGCCCTGAGGTGCCCCCGACCCGGGTCGGGGGCACCGTGCTTTCGCGGCGGGGGTCCGCGACATGGCGTTCCGCCGCGGGGATCGGGGGCGTTGTCGGTGCCGCGCGCTAGGGTCCCGGCATGAGTGTGCCGGTGATCGGGGACGGGGAGCGTCGGGCCAGGCTGGGGCGGCGTCAGCTGCTGGCGCCGTCGGTGCGGGCGGCGCGGGTGGAGGACGTGGCCGACGCGGTGGTCGGGCTGCACGCGACGGACGCGGCCACGGTGTACCTGTCGGCCTGCGCGCGGCTGGCCGAGCCCTCGGCGGCGGAGGTGGACCGGGCGCTGTACGAGGACGTCTCGCTGGTGAAGCTGCTGTCGATGCGGCGGACGATCTTCGCGGTGACGGAGGGCCTGGCCCCGTACGTGAGTTCGGCGGCGGCGCGGGCGATCGCGGCGAAGGAGCGGGCGACGCTGCTGAAGCACCTGCGGGACCACGCCGAGGGCTGGGACGAGGCCCGGCTGGCGGAGGCGGAGCGCGAGGTGCTGGCCGCGTTGGCCGGGCGCGGCGAGGCGACGACCAAGGAACTCTCCGAGGACGTACCGCAGTTGCGCGAGACGATGCTGATGTCGGCGGGCAAGGCGTACGAGGCGCGGCAGAGCGTGGGCAGCCGGCTGCTGCGGCTGCTGGCCTCGGACGGGCACGTGCGCCGCTGCCGTCCGCGCGGGTCGTGGCTGAGCAGCAGCTACCCGTGGGCGCTGGTGCCGCAGTGGCCGGAGGTGCCGGTGCGGGAGGCGAAGGCCGAGGTGGTGCGGCGCTGGCTGGCGGCGTACGGGCCGGCGACGGTCGAGGACGTGAAGTGGTGGACGGGCTGGACGCTGGGGGACGTCCGCCGGGCGCTGGCCGATCTCGGGGCGCTGGACGTGGCGTTGGCCGGCGGGGCGCCCGCCCTGGTGCTGCCGGGGGACGAGGGGCCGGTGGCGGAGCCGGAGCCGTGGGCGGCGCTGCTGCCCGCGCTGGACCCGGCGGTGATGGGCTGGCGCGGGCGGGACTGGTACCTGCGGCCGGAGGACGTGCCGGCGCTGTTCGACCGGGCGGGCAACGCCGGGCCGACGGTGTGGTGGTGCGGCGAGGTGGTGGGCGGTTGGACGCAGCGCGCGGACGGCGAGGTGGTGTGGCGGTTGTTCCGGGGGGCCGGGGCGGAGGCGGAGCGGGCGGTCGCGGCGGAGGCGGAGCGGTTGGCGGGCTGGCTGGGCGAGGTGCGGGTGACGCCGCGGTTCCGCACCCCGCTGGAGAAGGAGCTCAGGGGCTGACCGGGAGCCGATCGGGGGCTCAGGGCGTCGGGGGCGGCGGCACCGGGTGGCTCGCGGGGCCGCCGGTGGCGCTGGGCAGGGCCGTGGGGCGGGTCGGCTGGACCAGGGTGGGCTTCGGGGTGGGGCTGGGCTGCTCCGGGTCGGTGGTCGTCGGCCTGGTGGCCTGCGGGCTGGGGGTGTTGGGGCCGGTGGGGGGCTGGCCGGTGGCGGCGGGGGCGCTGGGCGTGTGGCCGGCGGGAGCGCCGGGGGCCGGGTCGGTGGTGGCGGGTTCGCCGCCGGCGGCCGGGGCGGTGGTCGGGGTGGTGGCGCTGGGGCTGCTGCTAGCGGACACGCCGGGCCAGGGGGTGGCGGTGGTGGCGCCGTGTCCGGTCCGGAGGTCGAAGTCCTGGGTGGGGGTGCCGTCGAGGGCGGCGGCGGTGTAGGCGGTCCAGATCCGGGTGGGGAAGGCGCCGCCGTTGATCCGGCTGAGTCCGGCGGTGCCGGCCAGCGGTTCCTTGGCATGGGTCTTCGGGTTCTCCCGGAACAGGCCGACGGTGGTGGCGAGTTCGGGGGTGTAGCCGGCGAACCAGGCGGAGAGGTTGGAGTCGGTGGTGCCGGTCTTGCCGGCGGCGGGGCGGCCGAGGTCGAGGGCGGCGGCGCCGGTGCCGCGCGGGCTGATGACGTCGCGCAGCACGTCGGTGACGGAGTCGGCGATCTCCCGGTCGAGGGCGTCGGTGGGGGTGTGCTCGGGCATCTTGGGGACGTCGACGGCGCCGCCGGGGTTGACGCGTTCGAGTTTGAGGACGGACCAGGGGGTGTGCGCCTGGCCGTGGTCGGCGAGGGTGGCGTAGGCGCCGGCCAGGTCGAGGGCGCTGGGGGTGGCGGTGCCGAGGGTCATCGAGGTGTTGGCCGGGTCCATGCCGCGGACGCTGTCGGGGATGCCGAGTCTGACGGCGGTCTCCCGGACACGGGCGAGTCCGGCGTCCACGCCCTCCTGGGCGTACACGGAGTTGACGGACTTCACCATGGCGTAGCGCAGGGTGATGTTGCCGTAGTCGACGCCGTCCTCGTTGGGCGGGGCGTAGGGAGTGGGGCCGCCGGTGACGGGGCGTTCGCTGGTGCCGTCGTAGCGGGACTCGGTGGTGATCGGGCGGCCGTCGAGGTCGTGCTGGGCGACCAGGCCGGCGGCGAGGTCGATGGGCTTGAAGGTGGAGCCGATCTGGTTGTCCTGGCGCAGCGCGTCGTTGTAGGGCTGCTTGGCGTAGTCGGGGCCGCCGTAGACGGCGACGACCCGGCCGGTGGCGGGTTCGACGGAGGCGCCGGCGACCCGGACGTCGGTGTCGGTGGTGGGGCGGGCCTGGGGGTCGAGTTCGCCGGTGAGCTGCTCCTGGACGGCCTTGGCGAAGGCGTCCTGCCGGGGCTTGTCGAAGGTGGTGGTGATGCGCCAGCCGCCAGCCTTGAGGGTGGCGGCGTCGATGGTGCCGGAGGAGACGAGGTAGTCGTCGGCGACGCCGACCAGGTACCCGGCCTGGCCGGCCAGGCCGGTGGCGGGCTGGGGGTCGATCGGGTCGGGGAAGGTGGTGGCGGCGCGGTCGGCGGGGGTGAGGAAGCCGAGTTGGACCATGCCGTCGAGGGCGTAGTTCCAGCGGGCGACGGCCTTCTCGCGGTTGGCGGGGGTGGCGGTCTTGACGTCGTAGAGGCTGGGGGCCTGGAGCAGGGAGGCGAGGTAGGCGCCCTGGCCGAGGGTGAGTTGGGAGACGTCGACGCCGTAGTAGGCGTGGGCGGCGCTCTGGATGCCGTAGGCGCCGCGGCCGAAGTAGCTGCTGTTGAGGTAGCCGGCGAGGATCTCGCGCTTGTCGCGCTGCTGGTCGACCTTGAGGGCGATGAGCAGTTCGCGGCCCTTGCGCTCGAGGGTGCGGTCCTGGGTGAGGTAGTAGTTCTTGACGTACTGCTGGGTGATGGTGGAGCCGCCCTGCATGCCCTTGCCGAGCAGGGTGTTCCAGCCGGCCCGGAGCATGCCCTTCAGGTCGATGCCGCGGTTCTGGTAGAAGGTGCGGTCCTCGGCGGAGACGACGGCCTGCTGGGTCGGGAGCGGGATCTGGTCGATGGTGACGTCGGTGCGGTTGACGGCGCCGGTGCGGGCGATCTCGGTGGTGCCGTCGGCGTAGAGGTAGATGTTGTTCTGGGCGACGGCGTGGGCGTTGGGGTCGGGCACCGGGACGATGACGTAGAGCACGGCGAAGCCGCCGGCGGCGAGCAGGAGCAGCGCGGTGAGGGTGCCGAGGGTGATCCGCCAGGTGGGCAGGAGCCGGCGCCAGAGCGGGAGGGCGCGGCGGGCCTCGCGGCGGGCGGCCCGTTTGGCCTGGCGGCGGGTGCTCAAGGTCATGCCGAGATTATCTGCTATTTGACGTCGGCTCAGGTCGGAAAAACCGGGTGCGGGTGGTGCGGGCCGGAGGTACGGTGAAAGGTGAAAACCGCATAGCGCACCGACTTTTCGGCGCACTGGCCTTCCAGTGCACCGGCTTTCCGGCGCACCGACTTCCGCAGCTCCGCCCGCCAGGCCCGGCACCCCCCGGGTACGGCCGGTCGGAGCCGCTGGGGCGTGCGCGGATGTCGAGGGGCGCCTCCCTCTGCCCACATTTGTCGACAAGGAGACAATATGCTCTACGCCGCCGTTGCCCGCGGCGCCTTCCGCCGCTACTCCACCTACCGGGCCGCCACCGTGGCCGGCACCTTCACCAACACCGTCTTCGGCATCATCCTGGCCTCCTCCTTCCTCGCCCTCTGGCAGGCCCGCCCCGGCCTCGGCGGCTACGACCAGAGCCAGGCCGTCACGTACATCTGGGTCAGCCAGAGCCTGCTGGTCACCGTCGCGGTGTGGGGCGGCGGCTTCCAGGACGACCTCCAGGACCGCTTCCGCAGCGGCGACATCGCCGTCGACCTCTACCGCCCGGTCGACTTCCAGGGCTGGTGGCTGGCCTCCGACCTCGGCCGGGCCGGCTTCCAGGCGCTGGTGCGCGGCACCGTGCCGATGCTGATCGGCGCGCTGGTGTTCCGCATCCGGCTGCCCGAACACCCGCTGACCTGGGCGTTCTTCCTGCTCTCCGCGCTGCTCGCGGTGATCGTCAGCTTCGGGCTGCGCTTCCTGGTCTCGATCACCGGCTTCTGGCTGCACGACTCGGAGGGGGTGCGCTCGGTGATGCTGGTGGTCTCGATGTTCTTCTCCGGGATGCTGCTGCCGGTCGCGCTGTTCCCCGGCTGGCTCGGCGACCTCGGCCGGGTGCTGCCCTGGTCGGCGCTGGTGAACGTCCCCACCGACGTCTTCCTGGAGCGGACCGGCGGCGCCGCGCTGCTCGGGGCGCTCGGCTTCCAGCTCGGCTGGGCGGCGGTGCTGCTCGCCGCCGGGCGGGGCGCCCAGTGGCTGGCCACCCGCAGGGTGGTGGTGCAGGGTGGCTGAGCAGCTCGTACGGGAGCCCCTCGGGCCCCGCGACTCCTTCGGGCCCCGCGATTCCCTCGGGCCCCGCACCGCCTGGGCGCTGCGCTCCTGGTGGCTCTGCGCCCGGATGTGGATGCGCTCGATGATGGCCTACCGGGCCTCCTTCGCCCTGAACCTGGTGGCCAGCCTGGTCACCCACTCCCTCGACTTCGTGGTGCTGGTGATCATGTTCCGGCACACCGACCGGCTCGGCGGCTGGAGCCTGCCGGAGACGGCCTTCCTCTACGCCACCGCGGCCTTCTCGCTCGGCACGGCCAACCTGCTGGTCGGCTCGGCCGAGGGCCTGGGCGCGCGGATCCGGAGCGGCTCGCTGGACACCATGCTGATCCGGCCCGCGCCCGCGCTCTCCCAGCTGTGCGCGGAGCGCTTCACGCTGCGCCGGCTCGGCCGCCCGCTCCAGGCCGTCGCCGTGCTGGTCTGGTCGCTGACCGCCCTGGACGTGCACTGGACCTGGGACCGGGTGCTGCTGGTGCCCGTCCTGCTGCTCTGCGGCACCGTCATCTTCGGCGCGGTCTACGTCGGCGGCGCCACCGTCCAGTTCTGGTGGGGCGAGTCCAAGGAGATCCAGAACTCCTTCACCTACGGCGGCGCGACCCTGCTGCACTACCCGCCGACGATCTTCGCCAAGGAGCTGGTCGCCGCGGTGGTCTTCGGCGTCCCGCTGGCCTTCGTCAACTGGCTGCCCACGCTGCGCATCCTCGACCGGCCCGACCCGCTCGGCCTGCCCACCGCCTTCCAGTTCGCCTCCCCGGTCGCCGCCGCGGTCTGCGTCCTCGCCGCCGGACTCGCCTGGCGGGCCGGGCTGCGCGCCTACCGCGGCACCGGCAGCTGAACCCCCGCCGCTCCGCTTCGCTTCGTGAGGAACCCCATGGCACTGATCGAACTGCAGGACGTCCACCGCACCTTCACCGTGCGGACCCGCACCGGCCGGTTCAGCCGGGCCAGGCGCGAGGTCCGCGCGGTGGACGGGCTCGGCTTCACCGTCGAGGCCGGCGAGTGCGTCGGCTACATCGGGCCCAACGGGGCCGGCAAGTCCACCACCATCAAGATGCTCACCGGCATCCTCGTCCCCAGCTCCGGACGGCTGCGGGTGGCCGGGGTCGACCCGGCCCGGGAGCGCGTCGCGCTGGCCCGCCGGATCGGCGTCGTCTTCGGCCAGCGCACCACCCTCTGGTGGGACCTGCCGCTGCGCGACTCCTTCGAGCTCGCCCGCCGGATCTACCGGATCCCCGACGCCCGGTACCGCGAGAACCTCGACCGCTGCGTCGAACTGCTCGACCTCGGCGGGCTGTTGGACACCCCGGTGCGCCAGCTCTCGCTCGGCCAGCGGATGCGCGGCGACCTCGCGGCGGCGCTGCTGCACGACCCCCGGGTGCTCTACCTGGACGAGCCGACCATCGGCCTGGACGTGGTCAGCAAGGGCCGGGTGCGGGAGTTCCTGCGCGAGGTCAACCGGGACCGGGGCACCACCGTGCTGCTCACCACCCACGACCTGACCGACATCGAGCAGCTCTGCGGCCGGGTGATGGTGATCGACCACGGCCGGCTGGTGTACGACGGCGGGCTGGAGGGGCTGCACGCCACCGGCCGCAGCGAGCGGACGCTGGTGGTGGACCTCGCGCAGGAACTCGGGCACCCGGTCGAGGTGCCCGGGGCCCGGGTCACCAGGGTCGAGGGGCCGCGCCAGTGGCTGGCCTTCCCGGCCCAGGAGAGCGCCGCGCCGATCGTGGCGGCGGTCGCCGCGCGCTACCCGCTGGTGGACCTGTCGGTGCGGGAGCCGGCCATCGAGGACGTGATCGCCCGGATGTACGCGGAGGTCGCGATCGGCTGACGGGCCCCGGGGCCCGGTTCGCCCTCCCGGCCGTCGCTCACCCGTGCGACGGCCGGGGGTGCGTTCTATTCCGCGTCACCGGTGTGGGTGATCGTCGTGACCCCCGGCCCCCACCGTGAGTTGACCCGGCATCACTCGCCGATGTCCGGAACCGGAGGCCCGCCACCCGATGGCCGTACCCGACGTGACCGTGGTGGTCGCGGTCTACAACACCATGCCGTACCTCACCGCCTGCCTGGACTCGCTGGTCGGGCAGTCCCTGGCGCCGGGGCGGCTGGAGGTGGTGGCGGTGGACGACGGCTCCACGGACGGCGGCGGGGAGCTGCTGGACGAGTACGCCGCCCGCCACCCCGGGCTGTTCACGGTGGTGCACCAGTCCAACTCGGGCGGCCCGGCCGGCCCGACCAACCGCGGCCTGGAGCTGGCCCGCGGCCGCTACGTGCTGTTCCTCGGCGCGGACGACTGGCTCGGCGAGGAGGCGCTGGAGCGGCTGGTCACGGCCGCCGACGCCTGGGGCTCGGACGTGGTGGTGCCCAAGCAGGTCGGGGTGAACGGGCGGCTGGTGCCGCAGGGGATCTTCCACGCCGACGCCGAGTCGGTGGGCTTCGCCGACTCCGCACTGGCCTGGGCGCTGGCCGACACCAAGCTGTTCCGGCTCGACCTCGTCCGGCGCCACGGGCTGCGCCGCGACGAGGGGTTGAAGGTCTTCTCGGACCAGCCGTTCACCCTGGAGGCCTGCCTGCGGGCGGCCAGGGTGTCCGTCCTCGCCTCCTACGACTGCTACTTCCTGGTGCTGCGCGAGGACCGGGGCAACGTCACCGAGCGGGCCGGGGTGCTGGACCGGCTGCGCGGGATCGCCGCGCTGCAGCAGGTGGCCGTCGAACTGGCCGAGCCGGGCGAGGAGTTGGACGCCATCCGGGCCCGCAGCTTCGGCTGGGACGTGCCCCGGCTGCTGCGGGAGGGCTTCCTGCTGCTGACCGCGGACATGCAGGAGCGGGTGTGCGTCGAGACCGCCCGGCTGGTCGAGCGGTTCGGTGCCCGCGAGGTGTACCACCGGCTGCCGGTCGCCGAGCGGGTGCGGCTCGAACTCGCCTGCGCGGTACGGCCGGAGGCGCTGCGCGACCAGGTCCGCTACGAGGCGGCGCACGGCGATCCGCCGGTGGTGGTGGACGGACGGCGGCAGTACGCGGGCTACCCGGCGTTCCGGGACGCCCGGCTCGGTCTGCCGGACGAGCTGTTCCTGCTGCGCGAGGAGGCGGCGGAGGCGGAGGTCGAGGCGGCCGCCGGGCCGCTGGACCTGGCGCGGCAGCTGTGGCGCGGTCTCGTCCCGGAGCAGGTGCGGCGCGGGCTGCGGAGGAACCCGGCGTGGCGCCGGCTGGCCGACTCGGTGAACGGAGGACGGGGATGAGCCTGGACGTCTGCGTGGTCGGGCTGGGCAAGCTGGGCCTGCCACTGGCGGTGCAGTTCGCGCTGAAGGGCCACCGGGTGACCGGCGCGGACATCGCGCCGGGCGTGGTGGACAGCGTCAACCGGGGCGTGCCGCCGTTCCCCCGGGAGGCGGGCCTGGACCAGGCGCTCAAGCGGGTCGTCGCCGAGGGCCTGCTGCGGGCCACCACGGACACCACGGCCGCGGTCGCCCGGGCCGAGGCCGTCGTCGTGGTCGTCCCGCTGGTCACCGCCGCCGACGGCAGCCCGGACTTCGCCCTGCTGGACGCGGCCACCGACGCCGTCGCGGCCGGGCTGCGCCGGGGCACCCTGGTCAGCTACGAGACCACCCTGCCGGTCGGCACCACCAGGGAGCGCTGGGCGCCGCGGCTGTCGGCCCGGTCGGGGCTCGCGGCCGGGACGGACTTCGCGCTGGTGTTCAGCCCGGAGCGGGTCCGCACCGGACGGGTCTTCGCGGACCTGCGGCGCTACCCCAAGCTGGTCGGCGGCCTGGACGCGTCCTCCACCCGGCGCGGCGCCGAGTTCTACCGGGCGGTGCTGGACTTCGACCCGCGCCCCGACCTGCCCCGGCCCAACGGCGTCTGGGAGCTGGCCTCGGTGGAGGCGGCCGAGTTCAGCAAGCTCGCCGAGACCACGTACCGGGACGTGAACATCGCGCTGGCCAACCAGTTCGCCCGCTACGCGGACGAGGTCGGGGTGGACTTCGCGGAGATCGCCGACGCCTGCAACTCGCAGCCGTACAGCCATCTGCACCGGCCGGGCATCGCGGTCGGCGGGCACTGCATCCCGGTGTACCCGCGGCTGTACCTGTGGAACGACCCGGGGGCGACGGTGGTCCGGGCGGCGCGCGAGGCCAACCTGGCGGTGCCGGGGTACGCGGTGGGCGTGCTGGCGGGCGCGGTGCCGGGCGGGATCGCCGGGCAGGGCGTGCTGGTGCTCGGCGCCTCGTACCGGGGCGGGGTCAAGGAGACGGCGTACTCCGGGGTGTTCCCGCTGGTCGAGGCGGTGCGGTCGGCGGGCGCGCGGCCGTACGTCAGCGACCCGCTGTACGAGGCGGAGGAGCTGGCGGCGCTCGGGCTGCCGCCGTACGGCGGGGAGCCGGTGGTGGCGGCGGTGCTGCAGGCGGACCACCCGGAGTACCGGGACCTGGCGCCGGTGGACCTGCCGGGGGTGCGGGTGCTGCTGGACGGGCGGCGGTGCACGGACCCGAAGCGCTGGGCGGGCGCGGAGGTGCGGCGGATGGTGTTGGGCGGGGAGTGAGGCCCCTCCTCGCCCGGCCTGTGAGGCCCCCGGGGCGCGTGATCGCGATGCGCGCCCCCGTCCGCGCCGGGCAACGGGCAGACTGGCGGGGTGAGTGACGATGCCTTCAGCGGGACCGGCCCCGGAGTCCGGTTCACCGCGGCCGACGAGGAGAAGAGACGCGGCGTCCGCCGGATGAAGACCATCGCGACCGGCCTGCTGGCCTTCGCGACCCTGGTCTTCGCCCTGGCCACCTGGGCCAAGGCGGCCGGCGCCGGCCCCTGGGCCGGGTACGTGGCGGCCGCCGCCGAAGCGGGCATGGTCGGCGCGCTGGCCGACTGGTTCGCGGTGACCGCGCTGTTCCGCCGGCCGTTCGGCCTGCCGATCCCGCACACCGCGATCATCCCGACCAAGAAGGACGCCTTCGGCCGCTCGCTCGGCGACTTCGTCGGCGAGAACTTCCTCTCCGGCCACGTGGTCCGCGGCCGCCTGGCGGCGCTCGGCATCGGCCGCCGGCTGGGGGAGTGGCTGGCCGCGCCGGGCAGCGCCGAGCGGGTCACCAAGGAGGCCTCGGCGGCGCTGCGCGGCCTGCTCGCGGTGCTCCGCGACGACGACGTGCGGGCGGTGGTCGCCGAGGCGGTGACCAGGCGGGCCGCGGCCACCTCGGTGGCCGAGCCGATGGGCCGGATGCTCGGCAAGGTGGTCGCGGACGGCGGGCACCACGGGGTGGTGGACCTGGTCGCCGTCCGGGCGCACGGCTGGCTGACCACCAACCACGAGGAGGTGGTCCAGAAGGTCACCCAGAAGACCCCGGGCTGGACGCCCAGGTTCATCGACCACCAGGTCGGCGAGCGGGTCTACAAGGAGCTGATGCGGTTCGTCACCGAGATCCGGGACGACCCGGACCACCCGGCCCGCGGCGCGATCGACAACTTCCTCGCCGACTTCGCGACCGAGCTGCAGACCGACCCGGAGACCATCGCCCGGGTCGAGCGGGCCAAGGGCGAGCTGCTGGCCCGCCCCGAGGTGCAGGACCTGATCAACTCCACCTGGGCGGCCGTGCGCACCCTGGTGATGGGCGCGGCCGAGGACGAGGACAGCGAACTGCGCCGGCGCATCCGCGACGGCGTGCGGCGCTTCGGCGAGCGCCTGGCCACCGACCCCAAGCTCCAGGCCAAGGTGGACGGCTGGCTCCAGGACGCCGCCCAGTACCTGGTCGACACCTACCGCACCGAGATCACCTCGCTGATCTCCGAGACGGTGGCGGGCTGGGACGCCGACGACGCCTCCCGCAAGATCGAGGCCAACGTCGGCCGGGACCTCCAGTTCATCCGGATCAACGGCACCGTGGTCGGCGCCCTGGCCGGGCTGCTGATCCACACCGTGGCGGTCGCGCTCGGGGGGTGATCCGGGGACGGCGCCCCCGGCGTGGGCCTATCCTGGGCCGAACTTCGCGATACGCGCGTAGAAGCACGGAGAAGGAAGAAGGGAACCACCGTGGTCCAGCCGGACGGAAGTCGGATCGTCCCCCACACCAGCCGGATCGGCTCCACCGACCGGAGCATCGAGGCGTTCATCGCCGGGATGCCCAAGGCGGAGCTGCACGTCCACCACGTCGGCTCGGCCTCGCCGCGCGTCGTCGCGGAGCTGGCCGCCCGGTACGCCGGGAACTCCAAGGTGCCGACCGACCCGGCGGCGCTCGCCGAGTACTTCACCTTCACCGACTTCGCGCACTTCATCGAGGTCTACCTCAGCGTGGTGGACCTGGTCCGGGACGCCGAGGACGTCCGCGCGCTCACCTACGGCGTGGCCGAGGACATGGCCCGGCAGAACATCCGGTACGCCGAGCTGACCATCACCCCGTACTCCTCGGTCCGCCGGGGCATCCCCGAGGTCGCCTTCATGGAGGCGATCGAGGACGCCCGGCTGCGCGCCGAGAAGGAGCTCGGCGTGGTGCTGCGCTGGTGCTTCGACATCCCGGGCGAGGCAGGGCTGCGGTCCGCCGAGGAGACCGCCCGGCTGGCCACCGAGCTGGGCCCCGAGGGCCTGGTCAGCTTCGGCCTGGGCGGCCCGGAGATCGGCGTGCCGCGCCCGCAGTTCAAGCCGTACTTCGACCGGGCCCGGGCGGCCGGCCTGCACAGCGTGCCGCACGCGGGCGAGACCACCGGGCCGGAGACGGTCTGGGACGCGATCCGGATGCTCGGCGCCGAGCGCATCGGGCACGGCACCCAGGCGGTGAAGGACCCGGCGCTGCTCGATCACCTGGGCGAGCACCGCATCCCGCTGGAGGTCTGCCCGACCTCCAACATCGCCACCCGGGCCGTGGAGCGGATCGAGGACCACCCGATCAAGCGGATGGTGGACGCCGGACTGCTGGTGACGGTCAACAGCGACGACCCGCCGATGTTCGGCACCGACCTCAACACCGAGTACGCGGTGGCGGCGCGGCTGCTGGGCCTGGACGAGGCCGGGGTGGCGGGGCTGGCCCGCAACGCCGTCGAGGCCTCCTTCCTGGACGGGGCGGGCAAGACCCGGCTGACCGGGGAGATCGACGCCTACCTGGCGGGCTGGCAGCAGGCCTGACCGTCCCGCGGTCCGCGTCTCCCCTGGTGAACCGCCCCGTCGACCCCCTCGTTCCCGGGGGTCGGCGGGGCGGTTCCGTGTTCCGGCACGGGTCGGCGCCACCGCCGTTCGGGTGATGGCGCCACAGTGGTGCCATAAATGCTCGACATGGCGCCATCGCTGTGCCATGCTTACGGCCATGGACCTCACGCCATATGTGGAAAACCTCCGGAACGAGCTCGCGGTGGCCGCCGCAACCGGCGGGGACGAAGCCCGCGCGCTGGCCGAGCGGCTGACGCTCCCGCTGGAGTCGGCCGTGCGGCTCACCCTGCTCAACGCGCTGTCGGCGGCCATGGGCGAAGTCACCCGCGACCTCGCCCCCGGCTCGGTGGACGTGCGCCTGCGCGGACTCGACCCGGAGTTCGTGGTGACGGCGCCGCCCGGATCGGATGCCTTCCACGGCGATATGGCACCACCGTCGGCGCCGGTGGCACCAGTCGTGCCGCCCGTGGTGCCACCGGTGGCGCCTCCGGTGTCGCCGGAGTCGGACGAGACGGGCACCGCCCGGATCAACCTCCGGCTGCCCGCCCACCTCAAGGCCCGGGCGGAGGAGGCCGCCGTCGAGGCCGGCCTCTCGCTCAACGCCTGGCTGGTCCGGGCCCTGGCCGGCGCCCTGGAGGGCGGTGAGCCGGCCCGCCGGCCGGTCGCCGACCCGGGCAGCCGGGTCCCGCGCAGCATCGGCGGCCAGGGCTTCACCGGCTGGGTCCACTGACAGCTCCGTAGCGCCCGCAGCACCTCCCGCACCACCTTCTGCACCTTCGACGTCACCCCCGCTCCGACCAGCGGGGACACCCACACGAGTCAAGAGGACGGGACAGCCATGCCTACGTACGAGACCGACGGACCGATCTCCGCCATCCTCGAGTTCGACATCGGCTCGGTCTGGATCAAGGCGAGCAAGCGCACCGACGCCGTGGTCGAGGTCCGGCCCGCCAACCCGGCCAAGGAGGCGGACGTCAAGGCCGCCGAGCAGACCCAGGTCGACTTCTCGGGTGGCCGGCTCGGCATCAAGGCGCCCAAGCAGCGCTCCGTCTTCAGCGGCAAGAAGGGCGCGGTCGAGATCCTGGTCGAGCTGCCGGTCGGCTCCGAGGTCCACAGCGAGTCCCCGATGGCCGAGTTCGTCACCGAGGGGGCGCTCGGCGCCTGCCGGCTGAAGACCTCGCTCGGCCGGATCCAGGTCGAGCACGCCGACAGCGCCCGGCTCGACAGCGGCTTCGGGGACATCCGGCTCGGGGGGACGGCCTGGGACGCCGAGGTCTCCGGAGCCGGCCGGATCGAGATCGGCTCCGTCGGCGGCCGGCTGACGGTCAAGAACAGCAGCGGCGACACCGAGATCGACGAGGTCCGCGGCGAGCTGCACGCCAACGCCTCCAACGGGCGGATCCACGTCGGTCAGGCCGAGGGGAACGTGACCGCCAAGTCGGCGCACGGCCACATCCGGGTCGGCCGGGTGGTCCGCGGCCAGGTCACCCTGCAGACCAGCGTGGGGGACGTGGAGGTCGGCATCGCGGAGGGCACGGCGGCCTGGCTCGACGTGCACAGCAAGGTCGGCGGCGTCCGCAACGACCTCGGCCCCACCAAGGGCCCGGGCGACGCCGTGGAGACGGTCGAGGTCCGCGGCCGCACCCAGGTCGGCAACGTCATCGTCCGGCGGGCGTGATGGCGGCGAACGCGGCGGCCCCGGCGGACGCGGCGGTCCGTTCGCTCCCGGCGGTCTCGGCGACGGGGCTCACCAAGTCCTACGGGGACAAGGCGGTCCTGCGGGGCATCGACCTGGAGATCCCGGCGGGCAGCGTGTTCGCCCTGCTCGGGCCCAACGGCGCCGGCAAGACCACCACCGTGCAGATCCTCTCCACCCTGATCCCCGCCGACGGCGGCTCGGCCCGGGTGGCCGGGCACGACGTGGAACGCGAGGCCGACGGGGTGCGGAGGGCGATCGGGGTGACGGGCCAGTTCTCGGCGGTGGACAACCTGCTCACCGCCGAGGAGAACCTGCTGCTGATGGCCGACCTCAACCACCTCCGCCGTCGGGAGGGGCGGAGGCGGGCCGAGGAGCTGCTGCGGCGCTTCGACCTCACCGAGGCGTCCCGCGAGGCCGTCGCCACCTTCTCCGGCGGCATGCGGCGCAAGCTCGACCTCGCGATGACCCTGGTCGGGGACCCGAGGGTGATCTTCCTGGACGAGCCGACCACCGGGCTGGACCCGCGCAGCCGGCGCACCATGTGGGAGATCATCCGGAGCCTGGTCGCCGACCACGGGGTGACGATCTTCCTCACCACCCAGTACCTGGAGGAGGCCGACCAACTCGCCGACCGGATAGCCGTCCTGGACGGCGGCCGGATCGTCGCCGAGGGCACGGCCGAGGAGCTGAAGCGGTACGCCCCCGGCGGGCGGATCCGGCTCCGGTTCGCCGACGCCGGCTCGCTGGCCGCCGCCGCCGTCCTGTTCCCGTACGCCACGGCCGACACCGAGGCGCTGCGGCTGGAGATCCCGGGGGACAACTCCGTCCTCACGGTGAAGGCCGTGCTGGACGCCCTCGACAACGCGTCCGTGCAGGCCGAGTCGCTGGTCGTGGAGACGGCCGACCTGGACGACGTGTTCCTGCAACTGACCGGGGAGGGCTCGCGATGAGCACGGCCACGCACACGGCCACGCGTACAGCCACCAGTACCGCCGGCCACGCGCTCGGCGACTCGCTGACCATGCTGCGCCGCAACCTCAAGCACGCGCTGCGGTACCCGTCCCTGACCTTCGCGGTCGTGGTGACGCCGGTCATGATGCTGCTGCTCTTCAACTACGCCTACGGCAGCACGCTGGGGGCCGGCATCGGCGGCGGCCACTACATCGACTACGTCACGCCCGGCATCGTGCTGATGGCGGCCACGTCCGGGGCGCTGGTCACCGCGATCGGCATCTGCACCGACATGACCGAGGGCATCGTCAACCGCTTCCGCACGATGGCGATATCGCGCTCCGCCTTCCTGGCGGGGCACGTGGTCGGCAGCGTCATCCAGACCATGATCGGGCTGGTGCTGGTGGTCGGCACGGCCCTCGCGATGGGCTTCCGGCCCAACGCCGGACCGGTGGAGTGGCTGGCCGCGGCCGGGCTGCTGCTCTTCCTCACCATCGCCCTGACCTGGATATCGGCCGGCATCGGCCTGGTGGCCAAGACGGTCGAGAGCGCCAGCAACATGCCGATGCCGCTGCAGTTCCTGCCCTTCATCGGCAGCGCCATCGTGCCGACGGACTCCATGCCCACGGCGCTGCGCTGGTTCGCCGAGTACCAACCCTTCACGCCCATGATCGAGACCCTGCGCGGGCTGCTGCTGGGCACCGGGATCGGCACCAGCGCCTGGATCGCCCTCGCCTGGTGCACCGCGCTGACGCTGGTCGGCTACTTCTGGTCGCGGAGCGTCTTCTACCGGCGGTGACGGGGGTATCGCCGGTGCGCCGAGTGACCAGGCCGGGCGGCCCGGACAGCGGAGCACCCGCCGTCCGGGCCGCCCGGCACCCCCGTAGTAAAGTCCCGGCAAAGGGCAACTCCGGGGGGAGCAAATGACGGTGACGCGCCGCGGGCAGGTCGTCTGGTGGCTCCGTGGCGCGGCGCTGGCGGCCTTCCTGGTGTACCTGCCGGGCTACTTCTCCTCCCGCCAGGGCGGGCTGGTCGAGGTCGAGCGCTGGCTGAACCACCCGGTGCTGCTGCTCGGCACGGCCGTCACCCTGGCCATGGCCTCGGCGGTGGCCCAGGTCGAGTTCCGCACCAGGTGGGCGCAGATCGGTTTCGCGGCCGTCCTGTCGCCGCTGCTCGTCATCGGGGCGGCGGTCGGCGGCCTGGCGTACGTCTTCGGCGGCGACGGCCGGCTGGTCGACCGCAAGCCCGACCCGAGCCGCTCCGACCACGTGCTGAGCGTCACCGACGTCGCCTTCTCGATCGATCCGGTCTACCGGGTGGAGCTGGTGGCCGGCAGCGGCTGGTCGGCCCGTCACTGGGGCCTCGGCACCTGGGAGGAGGACGACGGCTTCGTCAGGGCCGAGTGGTCCGGTCCGGGCCGGATCACGGTGACCTTGGAGAAGGAGATCGAGGTCTTCACCGTGGGCGAGGACGGGACGCCGGCCGGCCCGTCGTCCACGCCCCGGCCGCGGTAGCGGGCCTGTAGTAGGGTCCGCGCCAAAGTTCGGTCAAGAACCGCCGGGGGGCGAAGGTGACAGCGGTACGCCGCAGAGGGATCGTGTGGGGGCTCGGAGGGGCGGCGCTCCTGGCGCTGCTGGCCTACGCGGTGGGTCGGTACGAGTCCCGGTCGGGAGGGCTCGTGGTGGTCGAGCGCTGGCTCGACCACCCGGTCCTGCTGGTCGGGACGGCGGTCGTGCTGACCGCCGTCGCGTTGTACATCGGGATGGAGTTCCGGACCTGGGTGTCGCAGATCGGCTGCGCCGTCGCCATGGTGGCGCTGGTCTTCGGTGGGCCGCTGATCGCGTTCCTGGCGCTCGTGAGCGGCGAGGGGCGGACCGCGCGGACGGCCGCCCCGGGCCACCCGGACCGGGTGCTGACCATGACCAACATGGCCTCGATCGACCCGGTCTACCGGGTGGAGCTGGTGGCCGGCAGCGGCTGGTCGGCCCGCCACTGGAGCATGGGGATCTGGGACACCCGGGGCGGCGACTTCGTGCGCGCCGACTGGTCCGGCCCGGACCGGATCACCATCACCGGCCGCAAGAAGCTCACGGTCTTCGACGTCCACCCGGACGGCAGCCTGAGCGCGCCCCGGGAGGAGCCCAAGCCCCCGGAGGGCTGAGGCCGGCCCGGCCCTCCTCCGAAGTCCGGGGGAGGGCCGGGGCGTTCGGGCTCAGCGGGGCGGTGTCACCACGTGTCGATGTGCATCGTGTTGGCCGCGTTGTGGATGGCGTTGTAGTGCGGGATCGACATGTCGGACCTCTTCTGGCTCGCCGGCAGGTTCTTGTCGGCGGCGCGGAACTCGTCGCGGGCCTCCGCCAGCAGGCTGACGCCGTGGGAGACCGGGACGTCTTTCGTACCGTGCGCCGGGTGGGACTTGGCGGCCGTCTTGCTGCCGGCGTTGATCAGGGTGCCGCGGGCCTGGTTGTAGTCGGCCACCTTGATCGTCTTCGGGTTGCGGAGCTCCGCCTGCACCCCCGCGGTCGGCGGCGTCTGCTCGGCGGCCAGGGCGGCGGGAGCGGCGGCGGTGGTGAGCGCACCCGTCACGATGACGGTGGCGAGGGCGTTGCGGAGGGTCCTGTGCATGAGGGTGTCCTTCCGATAAGAAAGCATCAAGGATTTCGCGCCCGCCGTGATGATGAAACGGTCGGGATGCGAACGTCTCGGCCCTACCCCGGCCCCCGGTGGCGGAAAACCGGCTTCCGTTCCGGGAATTCGCAGAGGATGAGATCAGGCCTTTTTCTGATCATGCGCCAATATGATTGGTGCAATGGGGCGATGGGGAATCACCGGCCCTGCCCCGGTGCCGCGAGCGCGCCGTCCCGGCTCGGCCGAGGGACTGCGCCGGGGGGAGGGGGAGCCCGGGCGCGGCCCCGCGCTGCGGCAGACGGGGCAATGCGATTCGTACGCTGACTCCACCCGGGTTACTCGGCGTTGCGGGGGCCCGGTGCGAGTGGTTCCCTCGCGTTCGTGGCCCGAAGTGCGGTCGCGCGATTCGAGGAATCACCCTCGCAGAAGGAGAGATCCTTGTTCAGCATCAAGAAGGCGGCCGTCGTCACGGCCGCCGCCCTGGCCGTCGCCGGCTCGGTGGGCGCGGCGGAGCCCGTCAAGGCGGGCGGAGTGCGGGGCCCGGGCCAGGAAGTGCGCTTCTTCAACGAGGCCGTGAACGGCTTCCTGGACTCGGCCAAGCACGGGCCCGTCGCCATCACCTGGCAGGCCAACGGCACGGAGTGGCAGAACTGGGTCCTCCGCCCGACCTCCAACGGGTACCTGGTCGAGGCCAAGGCGAAGCCGGACAAGTGCCTCCAGGCGATCATGAAGCCCGGTTCGGAGGTCCCGCTCGTTCCGTGCAACGTCGACGTCCCGACCCAGCACTGGCAGCTCGACCGGGCGGGCGACAAGTACGTCATCGCCGAGGCCACGGACGAGGACTACGTCATCGCGGCACAGGGCAACGACAGCCCCGTGGTGAAGGCGCTCCGCGACAACAGCCCGCGCCAGCTCTGGGACGTGGTGTCCCCGAACTGACCGACCGGTGGTCTGAGGGTTCCCGCCGGATCCGCCTCCCTCCGGCCGGGTCGTCGATGTGTTCCTGATGGCGGCCCGACCGGAGTGAACCGGATCGCGGCGGTGAAGGAGGGCCGGGCGATCTGCCACACTCTTGCCCACTCTCGCCGACGCGGACGGAGTGTGGATGGAAGAGCAGAGGAACGGTTCAGGGGCGGGCCCGGCGGCAGGCCGGCGTCGGCCCCGGAGGACGCGGGGGGCGCGGGGGGCGGAGAACTCCGCAGGCCAGGGCCCCGTCCAGCCGGTCATGTTGGAGGTCGAGAAGAACGCCGAAGGAGTCCGGGGCCGTGTTTCGGCACCGGATTCGCCCCGGGCCCACGGGACGGTCCGGATCGTGGCGTCCCTCGGTGCCGCGGTGGCCATCGTCCTGGGCGGGGGGTCGCTCGCGGTCAAGTACGCGACCAGTACGGGCAGCGCCGGTTCGACACCGTCCGCGCAGCACCCGGAGCCGCCGCCGGCCGCGGTGGCGGGGGAGCAGCACCCGGAGCCGCCGCCGGCCGCGGTGGCGGGGGAGCAGTGCGCTGCGGAGTCGCCCGGTGACGCCGCAGGGAGCACGATCAGGGTCTGCTTCCGGCGGGCCGGGAACACCGTCTACATGGTGGCCTACGCCAAGGCGGACCCGGCGACGTCCGCGGACGTGTACCTGTGGCTCAAGGACGGCAGCGGCACCGCGGCCGTGTACCCGGCGAACGGCCAGGCCGTGTCGTGGACCGGCGTCCCCCTGGAGTCCTCCGCCGAGGTGCGCAAGGAGACGCCCGTCAACCAGTCCCTGGTCCGCGGTACGACCTACAACGTGTCCCTCGCGGTGAAGCCGGCCGGCGGTCCGGCGCCGAACATCAGGAACCACGCCGTGGACGGCCGACAGATCCAGTTCACGTACTGAGGCTTCGGCAGGCGACTGGGCGCCGAGTGATCAAGTGCCGGAGGGAACGCGGAAGGGTCCGGCACCTGTGTGGTGCCGGACCCTTCCGACTGTGGAGCGCCAGGCCCGGGTTGCACGGACTCTTCCTACTGAAAGTAGGACGTGCTCTGGTAGCACCGCTGACGCCTGACGAGGACTCATGTCCCTCGCGACATCAGGAATATTAGCAGCTCAACGCTGGTGCGCCGAATCGCGTCCCCGGCACCAGGGCCTTGCCGAACTCCAGTGGGGCGTGCGCATGTCGGAGGCCGTCGGCCCGAACCCGGTTGGCCGGGCGTCGGCCGGGTGCTGTCACCATCAGCTGACCGTATTCGTGTGCGTGGCCTGCGACCGTCCGACCACCGGGGAGCTGACCGGGCTCCCCGGGGTCCCGGAGCGACCGATGGGCCAGGGCAGCAGCAAGGCCGACGGTTCCGGCAGGCCACGTCCACCGTGCCGCTCGGCTTCTTCGCCGTGGAGCCCGAGCCGTGGGGCGCCCCGCTCGTTCCCTCCAGGAAGTGCCTGGCGGTCTTCCCGAGCGGGCCCGCCGTCGTGGACCCGGACGGCTCCGGGTTCCTGGTGTCGCGGGGCCCCGCGACACGGTCGTCCTCCACCCCGGGGATGCGGCGGAACTCCAGCCGCATCCCCGGGGTGGGGGCACGCGGGGTGCTGCGGCACCACAGGTCGGAGCGGCATGAACCGGCTGTGCCCCCGCGGTGCGGAAGTGGCCACGCTGGTCAGCGATTGCAGTACCCCGTACGAGCTGCACCTGGATCCCGACCGGGTGCGCGCCATCCGCCAGGGTTCGCCCCGCGAACGCGAAAGGGCCCGGCACCTGTGTGGTGCCGGACCCTTCCGACTGTGGAGCGCCAGGCCCGGGTTGCACGGACTCTTCCTACTGAAAGTAGGACGTACTCTGGTAGTACCGCTGACGCCTGACGAGGAATCATGTCCCTCGCGACATCAGGAATATTAGCAGTTCAGTGCCTGTGTGCCGAATCGCGGTGCCACGAGGCCGGGCGGGCAGGCTCAGGGGGTGACCGCGTACTCGGTGAACCCGCCGCAGGACTGGAATCCGAGGCGGCGGTAGACGGGCTCACCGTCGGAGGAGGCCTGGAGGACCGCGGTGCGGTAGCCCGCGTCGTACGCCGTGCGCAGGGTGGCCAGGGTGATGGCTCCGCCGTAACCGCGCCGGCGCTCGGAGGCGAGGGTGGCGATGTTGTAGATCCCGGCGACCCCGGCGAAGAGGAAGACCTCGGCCGAGCAGACCGGTCGCCCGGCCACGTAGCCGACGAGGTAGCGGGCGGGGCAGTCGGGGGAGAGGGCGTACGAGGTCGCGTCGGCGTAGAAGCGGCGGACCGTGGCGGCCGGCGGTTCCCAGTTCGCGGCCACGATCGTCGCGTAGTCGGCGAGTCGTTCGGGAGTTGTCGCGAGGCGGATGTCCAGGCCGTCGGCGGACGGCTCCGGTGGGGCGGTGTGCAGGTCCAGGTACATCCCGGTCTCGGTCTCGGAGGCCTGGAGGCCGGCGTCGGAGAGGAGGGCGGGGAGATCAGGGGGAGTGGTGGCGGGGCCGACCCACCAGGAGAAGGGGCGGCCGGTCGCGGTGAGCGTCCGGACGGTCTCCGCGATCCGGGAGGGAGCGGTGTCGGCGGTGAAGCGTGCCGCCGCAACGATGTTGAAGGTGTCGTCGTCGAGCCCGCTGTCGGCGACGACGAGGTCGGCGGTTTCGGTGACGGTCGCGTGCTCCAGGTGGCGGTGCAGGTGACAGGCGTGCTCGGCGAGGTTCTGTTCGATGCTGCTGTGCAGGTCGGGAACGGGTGGCTTCGTCTGGTTCATGCCCGTCACGATGCCAGCCGGGGGAAGGGATGCCGAGTGATTAAGTACCGGGGGGAATGCGGAAGGGTCCGGCACCTGTGTGGTGCCGGACCCTTCCGGTGATGGAGCGCCAGGCCCGGGTTGCGCGGACTCTTCCTACTGAAAGTAGGACGTGCTCTGGTAGCACCGCTGACGCCTGACGAGGGCTCATGTCCCTCGCGCTGAATGAAATATTAGCAGCTCAGTGCCCGTGCGCCGAATCGGGGCCGCCGGGGCACCGGCCGGAGGGTGGAGCGGGCCGGCCGGTGCGGCGGGGGAGGCGTCAGACGTCGAACTCGCCCGCGCGGATGGCGGAGGCGAGGTCGCGCCACTCGGTGGGGGTGAGCTGGGCGACGGCGTCGGGCAGGAAGCTGCTGCGGACATAGACGGCGTCGGTGGTGATTGCTACCTCTGGGCAGTTGCCCGCATTGGAGCACGCGTTGGGTCGAGTCCAGATGAGGTTCTTCATCGAACTGCCTCCGTAGTCCGAGCGCTACAGGTCGAACTCGCCCGCGCGGATGGCGGAGACGAGGTCACGCCATTCGTCGGGGGTGAGCTGGGCGATGGCGTCAGGCAGGAGGCTGCTGCGGACGTAGACAGCGTCGGGGGCTATGGACACCTCCGGGCAGGAGTTGCCGTCCGGGCAGGCCTCAGGACGCTTCCAGTGAAGGTTTTCCATGGCTCAGAGCTCTTTCTTGATTAGCCTGATGGCATCGCGAGACTGGCTCTCGGTCAGGGACCGCTCAGTCATCACGTCGATAATGTGTCGGTAGTTTTCCAGGTGCTTCTGCTCGTGCAGGAACGCGGGGCCGCCAACCGCATCGAGCTGAACGGTGTCCAGGCGGGGGACTGGGCCTCTCGCGTAGCAGATCCCCTGACCTGCACCCATGAAGCCATTGGTGCTGAAGCTGATCACCCGGAGTGTCACATGGGGCAGTTCCGAGTACTCGAGCAGCTGGTCCAGCTGTCGCCTTGCGGCATCGCGGCCGCCGAAGAGCATGCGAAGAGCGGCTTCGTGGACCAACGCCGAGTACGGCTCGGCTCCGTCTCGCATCAAGACTGCCGCACGTTGCACTCGGTGTTCAACGCGCGCTTCAAGCAGGCGCGGTGAAAGCGGAGGGTAGACGTCTTTGAAGATCGCCCGCCCGTACTCCTCCGTCTGCATAACGCCGGGAACGTGCGAGACCTGGTACGAGCGAGAACCCTTGGAGAAGTACTCCATCTCCGCAATGTCGAGGAAGCCGACTGGCACGGAGCCGCGAAAGTCCTCCCACCAGCCTCTGTGGCGCTCCTCGGCCATGGCGCCAAGCGCCTCGATGTAAGCGGCGTCGCTCTCCTGGAAGTCGCAGGCGAGCATCCTCACGCGCTCGGCGCTGATCGGGTACTGCGCCTTCTCGATCTGTGTGATCTTCGTGCGAGAGAACCCAAACAGTGCGGCAGCCTGGGCCGTTGTGCGTCCCGCGCAGTCGCGCATCTTCCGCAGCTCGATGCCGACTCGTTCCTGCCGGGCAGAAGGGGTGATTCCTGGTGGCATGCCCCAAGCATCCATCGCGATCCCGCGAGGGGTCCAGCAATCCATCGATCGAGTGAAGGATTGGGTAGAGGTGCCGGTACATGTGCCACACGTGCCCTACAGTCGGTGACGCACCGACCACCGATGCGGGCGTCAGTAACGCTGCCTCGCACCGCAGAGCACCCATGCCCGGACTGGCTCACGGTGACAGCTCGCTCGGTTCATCCTTCCATCCCCCCTGGGAGAAACTGTGCGTAACATCAACTCCCCCTCCCTCACCCTCTCCCGCGACGCCCTCCGCGACGGCATGGCCAGCGCCGGCTGGCCGCCCTCCCTCATCGCGGACGCCGAGCTCGCCATGGTCGAACTCATCGTCAACGCCTGGCGCCACGGTGAGACGACCTCCCCGGTCATCCTCATCGACCACCGCGTCGACACCCTCCGCGTCGCCGTCTCCGACCGCAGTCCACTCCTCCCGGCCCTGGGCCCCCACGCTCTCCTCTCCGAGACCGGCCGGGGCCTCCAGCTCGTCGCCGGCCTCACCCACCGCTGGGGTGTCGACCCGCAGCATCTCGGCAAAACCGTCTGGTTTGAGCTGCGGCAGGACGGTGCCGCGTGAGCGCCCACCACCCGATCCACCCCGCCGACCCGGCCCTGCTCCACCTCACCTCGCGCCAGGTCACCGAACTCATCGTGGAACTCCGCACCGAGGGCCGTGAGTTCGGCCTCCTCTGGCCGTCCGCCATCCCCGGGGACATCAACCTCCACGGCCGCCGCCTGGTCGACATCGGCAACGTTCCGGCGAGCACTCTGATCAACCTCCTCGCGCTCATGCGCGAGTACAAGCGCAACCGCGACGTCCGCCACCGGCTGGAGTGACGACACCTTCCCGGGAACAGTCCCGCTCTGTGATCCTGTTCGCATGCTGCTCCCCGACGTCGCCTCGCAGACCGTCCTCATCGAAGTGGTCCGGATCGCGGATCCGAGGAGCGCCTACGGCTCGGACTCCGTCACCGGCGAGGTCCTCACCGTCTGGGATTCCGAGCACCTCCGGCAGGCCCTCGACCTGATGGGCGAGCTGCCGGAGGGCGAACTGCGCCGGTGCTTCGCGCCCGGGTACGGGATCCGGGCGCACGGCCCCGGCGGGCTCCTCTTCGAGGTCTCCTTCTGCTTCAGCTGCCACGGCGTCTGGCTCGCCGGCCCCGGGGTGCCGTCCGACCTCCACGGCATGCAGGCCTTCGACGCCGACAGCCCGCCCGCCCGCGAACTGCTCCACCGCTTCCGTACGTCCGCCGGAAATCCGGCGTGACACCTCACCCCTGACCGGACCGACCGCACCCCGAGGAGCCGCCATGCCCGTACCGCAGCAGCCCGCCGACCCGTACGCGGCGATCGGCGTCGTGGGCCCCGCCCCCGAAGGGGTCACCCTGCCGTTGCCGCCGGTGTTCGACTCGGTGGAGGAGGAGCGCCGGTACCGCAAGGAGCAACTCGCCGCGGGCTTCCGCCTGTTCGGGCGGTTCGGCTTCTCGGAGGGCGTCGCCGGGCACATCACCGTCCGCGACCCGGAGCATCCGGACCGGTTCTGGGTGAACCCGTTCGGCATGAGCTTCAGCCAGATCAAGGCCTCCGACCTGATCCTGGTCGACCACGAGGGCACCCTGCTGCACGGCACCCGCCCGGTGAACCGGGCCGCCTTCGCCATCCACTCCCAGGTGCACGCCGCCCGCCCCGACGCGGTCGCCGCCGCCCACTCGCACTCGCTCCACGGCAAGGCCTTCTCCAGCCTCGGCATCCCGCTCGCCCCGCTGACCCAGGACGCCTGCGCCTTCTTCGAGGACCACGGCCTGTACAGCGACTACCGGGGCGTCGTGACCGACACCGAGGAGGGCAAGAGGGTTGCTGCCGCGCTCGGCAGCCACAAGGCCGTCATCCTGCAGAACCACGGCCTGTTGACCGTCGGCCAGTCCGTGGCCGAGGCGGTCTGGTGGTTCGTCACCATGGAGCGCTCCTGCCAGGCGCAGCTGCTCGCGATGGCGGCCGGCACCCCCAAGCCGATCGACCGGGAGACCGCGCTGATCACCCGGGGCCAGGTCGGGACCCCGCTGGCCGGCTGGTTCCAGGCCCGCCCGCTGTGGGACCAGATCACCGTCTCCGACCCCGACCTCTTCGACTGACGGCCCCCGCCCTCCCCGCCCCCTCCCCGCCCCCTCCCCGTCCGCCCTCCCCTCGGAGAAGCCCCCCGTGCCCGCCACCCCCGCCCAACGCAGGCTCCGGATCGCCGTGTTCGGCGCCGGCTCCATCGGCTGCCACCTCGGCGGCATGCTCGCCGCGACCGCCGACGTCACCCTGATCGGGCGGCCGGCGGCGATGGCGGCGATCGACGCGGCCGGGCTGACCCTCACCGGCCCGGGCGGGGCCCGCCGCGAGGTACGGGGCCTGACCGCCGCCACCGACCCGGCGGCCGTGGCCGGCGCCGACCACGTCCTGGTCACCGTGAAGTCCGCCGACACCGCGACCGCCGCCCGCGAACTCGCCCCGCACCTCGGCCCGGACGCGGTGGTGGTGAGCTTCCAGAACGGCCTGCGCAACGCCGGGGCGCTCGCGGCCGCGCTGCCCGCCCACCGGGTGCTGGCCGGCATGGTCCCGTACAACGTGGTGCGGACCGGGCCCGCCGCTGTTCACCAGGGCAGCGGCGGGTCGCTGATGCTGGCGGCGGGGGAGGGGGCCGCCGCCCTCGCCGGGGCGGCCCGGGCGAGCGGGCTCCGGCTGGACCTGCGGCCGGACATGCCGGCCGTCCAGGCGGCCAAGCTGCTGCTGAACCTCAACAACGCCGTCAACGCGCTCTCCGGGCTTCCGCTGCGCGAGCAGGTCGGGCAGCGGGCGTTCCGGCGGTGCGTGGCGCGCTGCCAGCGGGAGGCGCTGGCGGCGTTCCGGGCCGCCGGGGTCGCACCGGCTCGGCTCGGCCCGGTGCCGCCGGGGCTGATGCCCTGGGTGCTCGGCCTGCCCGACGCCCTGTTCCAGCGGCTGGCCGGGGCGAGCCTGCGGATCGACGCCACCGCCCGCTCCTCGATGTGGGAGGACCTCCAGCGCGGCCGCCCCACCGAGATCGACTCGCTCCAGGGCGAGATCGTCGCCCTCGCCGAACGCCACGGCCTCACCGCCCCCGCCAACGCCCGCCTGATCACCCTCGTCCGTCGGGCCGAGGCCGCCGCCCCCGCCGCCACCCCCGCCTGGACCGGCCCCGCCCTCCTCGCCCAACTCCCCCCGGCCCGCTGACGGGTGGCGCCCGTCGGCCTGGTTGGATCGCCGCATGACGGACTGGTCGCGCCTCCACCACGCCTACGGCTCCGCCGAGGACGTACCCGCCCTGCTGGACCGGATCGCGGCGGAGCCTAGCGCCGAACTCTGGAACGACCTGTGGTCCGCCCTGTGCCACCAGGGCAGCGTCTACCCGGCCAGCTTCGCGGCACTGCCCTGGCTGGCGGACACGGCCGGGCGCGGGGACCGGGACCAGGCGGTCAACGCCGTGGTGCTGGCGGGCGCGATCACCGCCGGAGCCGACCAGCTGCACGAGGCGGGCGACGTCCGCGCGGAGCACGCGGCGGAGATCGCCGGACTCCTGGCAGCCGCGAACCGGTACCTGCGGACGGCCACGGACCGCGGGGAGTACGTCCACCTCCTGGAAGCCGTCCTGGGCTTCGAAGGCGTCGCGGGCTGGAGCGAGGACCTGGCCTGGGGGCTCGGGAGCGAGGAGTACGAGGTCTCCTGCCCGGGCTGCGGGGCGGGCCTGTTCATCGTCTTCGGCGAGCGCGGCCACTTCTCCACCGGCGAGGACTACGCGCTCGCCGACGG
This sequence comes from Kitasatospora sp. NPDC001225, assembly GCF_053597855.1. Lineage (NCBI taxonomy): Bacteria > Bacillati > Actinomycetota > Actinomycetes > Kitasatosporales > Streptomycetaceae > Kitasatospora > Kitasatospora sp. NPDC001225. The sequence continues at coordinate 14,322 of NZ_JBSFJC010000008.1, read as the reverse complement.
GGACATCGAGACCCGGCCCCTGCGGCCGGCCGCCCCCGCGGACCTGGACGGCATCGGGCGGCGTCTCCACGACCTCGCGCTCGCCGACGGACAGCGCGAGGTCGCGCACGCGCTCACCCACGTGTTCGGCGGTGCGACGTGCCCCGACTGCGGGACCGACTTCCCGGTCGCCGACCGGATCCGGGCCGAGGGCTGAGCCGGCTGCCGAGCTGCGACCGCCGGGCGGCGGGCAGTGCTTGCGGGCGGGCGCCGCTCAGTAGTCGAACCAGACCACCAGCCGGACGTTGTCGTCACCGTGCTGCGAGGCGAGGGCCTCCATGACCGTCCAGACCGGCTTCCACTCGCCGCCATCGCGGACGGCGTCGCGGCGGTCCATCCGCTCGGAGCGGTAGACGACGTCGTCGACCACCCACTCGCTGCCCTCGGGCCAGGTCCGCACCTCGCCCGGCTCCGGCCCCGGTCCCGGTGTCGGCACCGGTTCGGGAATGCCGAGGGTCTCGCCGAAGCGCCGGTTCCAGGCGCTCTTGCCGACGAGCGTGAGCCCGTCGGGGGTCCGCCGGTACTCGTGGAGCCGGCTGTCGGGTGCCTCCGCCGCCTCGGCCCAGTCCACGGCCCTCACCTCGGCCCAGGTGATCCAGGTGGTGCCGTAGAAGGTGGTCCCGTACGTGTCCACCGCCGCCCGCACGGTCTGCGAGGCGTCCGGCGGCAGCCCGCGATCGGCGGCCAGCGGGCGGAAGTTGGCGTGGTTGCGGACCCCGAAGAGGCAGCCGAACGCGTCGTAGTTCCTGGTGGTGTTGAGGAGGTCGAGGGCGACGGCGGCCTGCCAGGCCGGCTTCCCGTCCTCGTCGCGAAGGAACCACGCCCGGCACTCGATGAATCCGTTGATGTCCGTTCCCATGCCGGGCATTCTCCAGGCCGCCCCGCGCGAGAAGTCGGCCCGGCCGACTTCCCGTGCGCTCCCCAGCCGGGCCGACTTCCCGTGCGGCGACCGCGTCGGCTCAGTCGCGCGGCCAGGGGCGGCCGTCGAGCCGCTCGATGCCGGTGTTGAAGCGGCGCAGGAATCCGGCGAAGGAGGCGATGTCCTCCTCCGGCCAGTCCGTCATCACGAGGTTCAGTGCCCGTACGTGCGCCTCGCGTTCCGTGTCCAGCCGGCGGCGGCCCTCCTCGGTGAGGCGGAACTTGCGGGCGATGCCGCCGTCCGGGTCCGGGATGCGTTCGAGCAGTCCCGCGCTCTTCAGGGCCGCCGTCTGCCGGTTGAGGGTGGAGACGTCCAGGGCGAAGGCGTCGCTCAGCTGGCCGATGGACATCGGCCCTTCGGCGTCGACCCGGCTGAGCAGGATGTAGGCGCTGCGTTCGAGCTGGCTGCCCTCGGGGCGGGCGTTGACCTGGCTGAGGTCGCGGTGCCGGGCGAACACCAGGAACTCGAGGGCGACCTCGTGCGTGGGGCTGGTCATGTCGAAGTCCCTTCATCACCGCTTCGACCTGCGGGTTCTCCGTGGATCACCCTTCAGTATGCCAGAGGCATGCGCGGCACACATGATGTGCATCGCGCACATCCTGTGTAAGCTGACCGTCTTGTGTTTCATGCACATCGTGTGTTTTGTGCATGTTTCCGCTCTCGAACGCTCTTCGAACGTTCTTCGACTGCTCTTCGACCGCCCGAGGAGGCCCGTCATCAACGGCCCCGCCCCCACCCCCCGCACCGGTCCGATCGTGGCGGTGCTCGCCTTCACCGGCACCGTCGCCGCGATCATGCAGACCCTGGTCACCCCGCTGATCAGCCAGCTCCCGCAACTCCTGCACACCAGCGCGTCCAACGCCTCCTGGGTCATCACCGCGACCCTGCTCTCCGCCGCCGTCTTCGTCCCGATCAGCGGCCGCCTCGGCGACCTCCTCGGCAAGCGGACGATGCTCATCGCCTCCTGCGTCCCGCTGCTGCTCGGCTCGGTGCTGTGCGCGGTGGCCGACTCCGTGGTGCCGATGATCGCCGGACGGGCCCTGCAGGGCATGGGCATGGGCCTGGTGCCGATCGGCATCAGCCTGCTGCGCGACGTGCTGCCGCCCGAGCGGCTCGGCTCGGCGATCGCCCTGGTCAGCGCCTCCATGGGGATCGGCGGCGGCCTCGGCCTGCCGATCGCGGCCGGCGTCGCCGACTACGCCAGCTGGCGCGTGCTGTTCTGGGGCACCGCCGTGCTGGCCGTCGTCATCATCGGCCTGCTCTGGGTCATCATCCCGGCCCCGGCCGCTTCCGCTTCCTCGGGCGGCCGCCCCGCCGCCGGGGGGCGCTTCGACTACGTCGGCGCGATCGGCCTGAGCGTCGGCCTGGTCTGCCTGCTGCTGCCCGTCTCCAAGGGCGGCGACTGGGGCTGGGGCAGCACCCGGACCCTCGGCCTGTTCACCGCCTCCGCCGCGATCCTGCTGCTCTGGGCCCGCTGGGAGCTGCGTGTCACCGAGCCGCTGGTGGACCTGCGGGTCACCGCGCGCCCCCGGGTGCTGCTGACCAACGCCGCCTCCGTCCTGGTCGGCTTCGGTATGTACGCCCAGGCGTTGATCGTGCCGCAGCTGCTCCAGCTGCCGGAGGCCACCGGCTACGGGCTCGGGCAGTCGATGCTGGCGATGGGCCTGTGGATGGCGCCCGGCGGGCTGATGATGATGGTCGTCTCCCCGTTCGGCGGCAAGCTGTCGGCCGCGCGCGGACCGAAGTTCACCCTGGTCGCCGGGGCGCTGACGATCGCCGTCGGGTACGGGCTGGCGCTGCCCCTGATGGGCTCCACCTGGGGCGTGCTGATCGTGACGATCGTCTGCAACAGCGGCGTGGGCCTGGCCTACGGCGCGATGCCCGCGCTGATCATGAGCGCGGTGCCGCTGACCGCGACGGCCTCGGCGAACAGCTTCAACACCCTGATGCGCTCGCTGGGCACCTCGGTGTCCGCCGCCGTGATGGGCGTGGTGCTGTCGCAGATGACCGTCACCCTGGGCGGCCACACCCTGCCCTCGGAGGGCGGCTTCCGGGTCGGCCTGGTGATCGGCTGCGGCGTCGCGCTGATCGCGGCCGCCGTCGCCGCCGTCATCCCCGCGCCGCCCGCGTCCCGGCTGCGCTCCGTTCCGGTGCCGGCGGGGGCCGGCGCCGAGGAGGCGGACCAGGCCAAGGCCTGAGCTCCGCCGGTCCTCGAAGCCCCGCCCCGGGCGCGCCGTGCTCGCGCGCCCGGGGCGGTCCGTCTTTCCCGGTCCGCTGTTCCCGGGTCCGCCTTTTCCGGTTCGCCGCTCGCCGGTTCGCCGTTCCCCCGGGGGCCTCAGTCCTGCCGGTCGAGCCGGGGCCCGGCCGTCGCCGCGAGCGCGCCCGGCAGTTCGGCGCAGGCCATCCGGAGTCGGTGCGCGAGGTCCGCGCGGGTGTGCCCGGACGGCTGCGCCACCCACGCGTCCAGCGCCTGCCGGAACGCGGCGACCAGCATGTCCACCGCCAGCCGGGCGCGCGGCGCGGCGGCCGCCGGGGGGCCGTCGAGGGTGAACCGGTGGCCGATCGTCGCGACCGCCTCCCGGGTCGTCCGCTCGCAGAAGGCCAGCCCGTGGGCGTCCATCGACGGCGTCCGGGCGGCCAGCCGGCGGCTCGCCAGGGCGCGTTCGGCCCAGCCGTCGGCCGGCATCCGGTCGATCGCCTCGGCGAGGGCCTCCTCCAGGGTGGTCATCAGCCGGCCGTCCCCGCCCTCCGGCGGCCGGTTCTCCAGCGCCACCAGGAACGCCGCCCAGAGGTCCTGGGTGGGCGCCATCGCGACGTCCTCCTTGCTGGTGAACGCCCGGAAGAAGGTCCGCTTGGAGACCTCGACGGCCTCGCAGAGCCGGTCCAGCGTCACCCCGTCGAAGCCGTGCTCGCCGAACAGTTCCAGGGCGGTGTCGACCAGTGCCTGACGGGTGCGCAGCTTCTTGCGCTCGCGCAGCGGGAGTCCGGCGCCCGGAGCCTCGGGGCTGCCGGTCCGGGGTGCGGTGCCGGTCCGGGCTGCGGCGGCGGTGGCCTTCTCGGGAGTCATCGCGGTCAGTCTAGCCAGGCCGAGAACGCCACCTATAGGCTTATGCCACTCAGTGGCAGAATCTTGGGGAGGATCCTCCATGCGTGCACTCCTGGTCGACCGCTCGGCCCCCGGCGGCCTGCGCCTCGGTACGGCCCCCGAGCCGGTCCCGGCGCCCCACCAGGCCCTGGTCCGGGTCACGGCGACCTCGCTCAACTACGGCGAGGCCGCCTTCGCACTCGCATCGGCCCCCGACGGCACCGTCCTCGGCTGGGACGCCGCCGGAACCGTCGAACGCGCCGCCGCCGACGGCTCCGGCCCCGCCGAGGGGACCCCCGTGGTCACCCTGATGCCGGCCGGCGGCTGGGCCGAACTGCGGGCGGTGGACACCGGGTTGATCGGCGTCGCACCCGCCGGCGCCGACCCGGGCGCCCTCGCCACCATCCCGGTCGCCGCCACCAGCGCCCTGCGCGCGCTGCACCGCATCGGCCCGCTGCTCGGCCGCGGCGTCCTCGTCACCGGCGCCACCGGCGGCGTCGGCCGGTACGCCGTCCAGCTCGCCCGGGCGGCGGGCGCGCACGTCGTGGCGTCCACCGGCTCGCCCGACCGGAACGGCGACCTGCTGCGCGGCCTCGGCGCCCACGAGGTCGTCGCCTCGCCGGCCGAGGCCGCCGGGCCGGTCGACGGCGTGGTCGACCTCGTCGGCGGCCCCCAACTGGTCGAGGCGTACCAGGCGTTGGCGCCGGGAGGAACCCTCGTCGCGGCCGGCCACAGCTCCGGGAGCGGGGAGGACTTCGCGTTCGGCGCCCTCTTCGGCGACGCGAACCGGCACGACCGCTCGGTGGTCTCCTTCTACCTGCTCGGCTGCACCGGCCTCGGCCGCGACCTCGGCTGGCTCGCCCACCGGGTGGCGGCCGGCGAGCTGGACCCCGGCATCACCTGGCGCGGTGCCTGGGACGACGCGGCCGAGGCGGTCGACGCCCTGCTCGGGCGGCGGCTGCACGGCAAGGCGGTGCTGGCCGTCGGGAGCTGAGGCCGGGCCCGGGCCGGGCTCGGGGCTGGGCGGGGGCTTTCGCCGGGGCCCGGGCCACTCGGACGGGTCAGGAGCTGTCGCTGTGGAGCGGGATGTTGCCAAGCATGGGGACGTACGGGCCCCTCGGCCGCCGAACACCGACCAGGAGAGGGATCCCTCGGTGCGTGAACTCCACAGTCCCCCCAGCCACCGCCGACCGGGCCGGAGGTGGACGCCGCAGCGGACGGTCGCGCTGATCGTGGCGGCCTCCGGCGTCGCCGTGCTCGCGGCCTGCAGCAGCAGCTCCTCGGGCACGGCGGCCGGTTCGGCGACGGCCACCCCGCCCAACGCGGGCGCCTTCTCCGGCGAGCCGCCCTCCGCCGTCGCCTCCGCCGCCGAGTCGCTGCTGGCCTCGGCGTCCGCGGCCATCGCCTCGGCCTCGGAGGCCTCCGCGGCGTCCGTCGCCTCCAAGGCCGCGGCGGCCTCCGCCTTCGAGGCCTCCGTCTCGGCGCAGCAGGTGACGACCAGGGAGAAGGCCGCCTCGGTGCTCAGCGGGGAGCCGGACGGCGGCAACGCGGTGAACGACGTCGCGATCACCGGCATCAACCGGCAGAACACCGGCGGCCTGCACGCCGTGGTCGTCACGATCCGCAACCGGGGGCTCGAAGCGGCCTCCTACGCCGTCCAGGTCGACTTCACCGACACCAGCGGCAAGACCGTGGACAGCGCCGTCGTCGGCGCCGAGAACGTCCCGGCGAACGGCACGGCCGAGCCCGTCGCCTTCAGCAGGCAGCCGGCCGACCGGACGCTGCTGCCGGTGGTGGTCAAGGCCGTCCGGTACTGACCCCCGGCCTAGCGGAAGTCCGCCGCGTGGTCCCGCACCCAGCTGCGGACATCGCGCGGCGGACGCCCGAGCACCTCCCGCACGGTGCCGTTCACCCGCTCCGGCTCCCGGGTGAACGACTCCCAGGCGCGCAGCCGGGCCGCCACGAACGCGGCGTTCCCCCAGGCCGCCGTCAGCTCCTCGCGGGCCGTCTCCGGCGGCAGCTCCTCCCACCGCACCGCGACGCCCAGCTCCTCGCCGATGATCCCGGCCAGCTCGGTGTGCGAGAGCGACTCCGGGCCGGTGACCACGTACGCGGCGCGGCCGTGCCCGTCCTCGGTGAGCGCCCGCACCGCGACGTCCGCGATGTCCCGCTCGTGCACCAGTGATCGCCGCGCCCGCCCGTACGGCCGGCGGACCACGCCCTCCCGCACCTGGTCGGCCCAGGCCGGCAGGTTGCCCGCGAAGTCGATCGCCCGGACGAAGGTCCACTCCAGGTCCGAGCGCCGGATCAGCCGCTCGATCTCCTGGTGGAAGACGACGGCCGGCTCGTCGTCGGCGAGGTCCGCCACGTCCGTCGACAGGTAGACGACCCGCCGGGCGTGCCGGGCGATCAGCTCCACCACCCGGGGCCGCACGGGCAGCCCGGGCCACATCAGGTAGACCGCCTCCACCCCGCCGGCCAGCGCCGGCTCCAGGCTCTCGGGCCGCGTCAGGTCGCCCTCGACGGCCTCGACGGCCTCGACGGCCTCGACGCCCGCCGGGAGCCGGGACGCCGCCTCGTCGCGCACCAACGCCCGCACCTCGTGGCCGCCTTCGACCAGCGAGGCCACAACGTGCCTGCCCACACTGCCGGTTGCGCCGATCACCAGAACCTTGGTCATGCCCGCCCCCGACACCGGTGCGCCCGGGGCTATGCCCGGGCGGCTACCAGCCCGACTCCACAGGCCCGGTTCGCGGGCGCGTCCCGGGTTACGTCACGCCGCCGGGGGGTTACGTGACGCCGTCCGCGCGTTCCCGCTGCCGGGTGCGGTAGGCGCGGGAGCGGCAGCGGGGCGAGCAGTAGCGGGGCGGGCGGCCGCCGGGGCGCGGGCCGGCGGGGGAGGGGGCGGGGGCCGTCAGCGGGCCGCCGCAGGCGGGGCAGGCCGGGGCCGGTTCGGGCTCCTCGTCGGGGGCCGGGGCGTCCGGGACCGGGTGCGAGGTCAGGCCCAGCCGTTCGGCGACCACGCCGGCCTGGAAGCGGCTGTGCGCGCCGAGGCCGTCCAGCAGGTCCGAGACGTGGCGGCGGCAGGTGCGCAGGGAGATGCCGAGGCGGCGGGCGATGGACTCGTCCTTGAGGCCCTTCGCGAGCAGCACCAGGATGCTCTGCTTCATCGTCTTGGTGACGTCGTGCGCGGCCTGCGGGCCGCTGGCGAACGGGGCCGCGTTCTCCCAGTCCCGTTCGAAGACCGTCAGCAGGTAGGAGAGCAGGTCGGGCTCGCGGATGATGAGCGCGCCGCCGGAGCTGGCGGGCAGCAGGGCCAGCGAGCCGTCCACGATGATCAGTTGCGGCAGCACCTCCGGCAGCGTCCGGATCTCGGCGCCGGCCTCGATGAGCTGCTCGGCGTGCACCCGGGTGGGCTGGTCGAAGCGAGTCGCGTGCTGGTAGAGGCTGCGCATCCGGACGCCCCGGTCGAGCAGCGCCAGGTCGCGCGGCAGCGCCTCGCGCAGGGCGGCCGGGGAGAACGAACCGCCGTGCTTGGAGACCAGCACCTCGCTGCGGCAGGAGTCGATCACGTCGGCGAGCAGCGAGCGCACCGCGAACTTGTCCGGCAGGCGGTCGATGGTGCCCTGGGGGAAGGCGTGCTGACGGGCCTGGAGGTAGACGGGCACCAGCGCCGCGAGGCCGTCGCGCTGCTGCTGGACGATCCGCCGCTGCTCGCGCAGGGCCTCCTCCCGGGCGCGCAGGGCGGTGTCGCGGGCGGAGAGCAGCTGGGCGGTGGCGGCCTGGGGGCTGACGGGCTGCCAGGCGACCGGGGGCGCGTCCGTACGGGTCCCCTCCGTGCGGCGGTCGTCGGGGAACAGTTCCTGGAGGAGGCAGGCCCCGGTGAGCTGCCGGACGGCCGCCTCGCACTCCGGCAGGGTCAGGTCGGTCTCCGACGCCGCCTGCGCGAGGGTGGCCGGGGTGAGGCGCTCGTGCACCACCGTCCACCGGTAGAGCGTGACGGCCGCGCTGTCGAGCGCGGGCACGTCGGCGGTCGGGTCGGGGCCGGTCGGGTCGGGGCCGGTCACGGGGTGCATCGCATGCCTCCTAAAGCTGCCAGGCAGGCTCATGATCCCCTGCGGGGGATGCCGTGGCCATCCGCCGCCTGGCAGGGTGACGAGCACGGACCGGGCGATGCGGCAGGAACTGCGGAAACGCCCGGAACGTGTGGAACCGTCCCCGAAGTGATGGGAGTTGTCGTCATGCGAGGAATCGTGACGCGGACACTGGCCGTGGTCGCGCTGGGTGCCGCCGCCTGGTTGGGCGGGGTGGCTCCGGCCGGCGCCTCCGTGTTCGACGGCGCGACGCTGACGGAACCCGGCGGCGTGCACGACGGCCACCACTGCGTCCAGACGACGGCCTGGGGCGACGCCTGGTGCCCGGGCAAGCCGCTGAGCTGACGCGTCGTCGCCGGCGACTCCCGTCCCCTCCTCATCGAAAGGGAAGTCCTGTCATGCACATGGCTCTGAAGCGTTCCGTCCGTACCGCGCCCACCGCCACCGGCCGGGCCGGCTCCGCGCCTTCCGCCCCCTCCGCCGGGGCCTCCGCAGGGTCCGCGAGCTGATCCGCCCGGTGAAGTGACGTAGCGCGCCCTGCACGGGAAGTCGGCGGAGTCGACTTCCCGTGCAGGGCGCGTTGCCGTACCCGCAGGTGCGAGGGGCTCAACCTCCGACGCGCACCACGTACTTGCCGGTCGCCCGGCCCTCCTGCATGGCGTCGTGGGCGGCCGGGACGGCGTCGAGGCCGGGCAGTTCGGTGACCGGCAGGTCCAGGCCGCCGTCGGCGAGGAGGCCGAGGGCCCGGCGGACGGCGCGGGCCAGCCGCTCGGGGGCGGTGGCGGCCAGGCCGCGGTGGCTGAAGCCGGTGACGGTCAGGTTGCCCGCCATCAGGCGGCCGAGCGGGGGCAGGTTGGCGACGGCGCCGCCGCCCGCGTTGCCGAACAGCACGATCCGCGCGCCGGGTGCCGCCACGGCGAGGTCGAGGTCGAGGGCGGCGGTGCCCAGCGGGTCGAGCACCAGGTCGACGCCCCGGCCGCCGGTGGCGGCGCGGATCGCCTCGGCCGGTCCGCCGCCGCTGCCGCTTTCGCCGCTACCGCTACCGTCGGCGCCAGGTCCGTCGGCCGCGCCGCGGGCGAAGACGTGGTCGTAGCCGGAGGCGAGCGCCGCCGCGGCCTTCTCCGGCCGGCCGACCGTGCCGATCAGCCGGCCGCCGCCGAGCAGCGGGACGAGCCGGGCGACGGCGTTGCCGATCCCGCCGCCCGCCGAGTGGACCAGGACGGTGTCCCCGGCGGTGAAGCGGCCCGCGTCGGTCAGCAGCAGCATCGAGGTGGCCAGGCCCAGCGGGACGGCGGCGGCCTCGCGCAGCGCCACCCCGTCCGGGAGCGGCACGGTGAGCGCGGCCTCCGCGACCACCACCTCGGCCAGCCCGGCGCCGACCGGCGCGGCGACCACCCGGTCGCCCACCGCCAGGCCGGTGACCCCGGCGCCGAGCTCGCGGACCGTACCGGATACCTCCTTGCCGGGCCGGTACGGCCACTCGGCGGCGTACGCGGCGTCGCCGCGGCGGGTCATCACGTCCACGAAGTTCAGTCCGGCGTGGGCGACATCGACCGCCACCTGGCCCGGTCCGGGGTGCGGTACCGGGACCTCCCGGACCTCCGAGTTCTCCGCTCCACCGGGTGCGGTCATCACCAGCGCACGCATGTCGGGCCCCCTCGACTACGATGTTCGACGAACGACGAAATTGGCGCGGGACAGTGGTACCACGTCATTTCCATGGATGTCGAACATCGCAGATCAGGGAGGTCGACCCATGCCCCGCAGCACTTGCCGACGACCGGCGCTCGCCCACCCCGCGGCCGAGGAGATCGACCTTTTCGACGTCCTGCACGCGCTCTCCGACCCCACCCGGATGACCATCGTCCGCGTTCTGCGCACCGAGCCCGAACGGGCCTGCGGCACCTTCCCGGTGGACGTCGCGCCCTCCACCCTGAGCCACCACTTCAAGGTGCTGCGCGAGTCCGGCCTGATCGTCCAGCGCGAGGAGGCCAACCGGCGCTTCTCCGCCCTGCGCACCGTCGACCTGGAGCAGCGCTTCCCCGGGCTGCTCGACACCGTCCTCGCCGCCCACGCCGCCGCCGCCCACGCCGGTACGGCGGGTTAGGCGACACCGGGGCGCTCAACGCCGGTGCCAGACCGCCCAGTTCTGCCGGGCGTCGAAGCGCTCGACGTACCAGTCGGCGGGGTGGCCCGGCCAGTACGCCTCCGGCGGCCTCCCCTCCCCGGGCAGCGGGAGGACCATCACGTTCGCCTCCGCCGGGACGGGTTGCCAGCGGGGGTCGCGGGACCAGACCCGCCCCCGGTAGACCTCGAAGGTCTGGGCGGCGCGCAGCGACCAGTCGACGTCCCAGGCGAACACCACGTTGTCGTCCGCCGTGATCCCGGCGGCGCGGGTGAAGCCGGTCGCCAGGCCCTCGCGGCCCTCCGCGTGCGGCCGGGCGACCTGTGCGGTGATCGTCGTGGTGGCGAAGGCGGCGAACAGCGCCAGCGAGACGCCGAGCGCCCCGAGCACCCGGCGGCCCCCGGCGTGGCGGACCAGGACCGCCGCCCCGAGCAGGACCAGCACGGCGGCGCAGGTGCGGGGCAGGTCGACCCGGCCCCAGTCCGCGGCCAGGAACGAGACGTCGGGCAGGGTCCAGGGGATGAACATCGACGTGTGCAGCCGCTCGCCGGCCGCCAGCGCCACGACCCCGGCGAGCAGCAGGACGAGTCCGGCCGCGACCGCCGCCGTCCGGACCAGCGCGCGGCGACCGTACCGCGCGAGCACCGCGACGCCCGCGACGAAGGCCGACGGGACGAGGTAGGAGGTGTACCGGGCGTACACCCAGTCGTCGACCCGGCCGTCCATCGGCAGGGCGGCGGCGGAGGCCACGGCCGTGCCGAACAGCAGGGCCACCAGCACGCCGCCGGTGGTCCGCAGGGCGGGCGGCCGACGGCGGTCGAACACCGCGCACAGGCAGGCGACGACGGCGAGCCCGCCGACACCCCAGGTGGAGACGGTGAAGTACCAGATCTGACCGGCCGCCCGGGCGAGGGTCTGCACGGCGGCGCCCGGATCGGTCAGACCCTTCCAGAGCGAGCCGCCGACGTCGCTGTCCGGGACGGTGAACCGCGCGTGCAGCCAGGCCGACAGCAGCTCGGCGCCGAGCACGCCGAGGCCGAGCGCCGCGAGCCCGGCCGCCGTGGCGCGCCACGGCGCCCGGCGCAGCAGCAGGACGCCGAGCAGGACGGCGGCGGTCAGCGCCACCACCACGCCGCCGCGGTCGTGCACCGCCATCGCGTAGCCGGCCGACGCCCCCGCCCCGACGGCGTGCCAGGTGCGGCGCCGCGGCGGGCCGTCGGCGAGCCAGCCGTGCAGGCAGAGCAGCCAGGCGAGCACCAGGACGGGCAGGACGGCGTCGGTCAGCGCGAACTGCGAGTAGAAGACCACCGGCGGCAGCAGCGCGGGCGCGGCGGCGAAGGCGTACGAGAGGCGGCGGTCCAGGCCGAGGGGGCGCAGCGCGACGTGGGCGAGCGGGAAGACCAGGGCGTTGACGGCGGCGTTGACGCCCATGACCAGGTGGTAGGCGGTCGTCGGGTCGTCGGCCAGGCGCAGCGCGGGGGAGATCAGCAGGGGGTAGCCGCCGGGGATGACCACGCCGACCGGGATCTCGGTCGCCGAGCCGCCGGCCAGCACCCGGGCCTCGGCGAGGTAGGAGTCCTCGTCGGGGTGGACGGACGGGAAGTCCATGGACCGGACGAGGACGAGACGGAACAGCAGCTCGGCCAGGTAGCCGACGAGCAGCACGACGGCGGGCCGGGTGGCGGCGGTCCGGACGACGGCGGCGCGGACGGTGGCGGCTGTGGCACGCACGGCGGTTCGGGCGGTGCTTCGGGCGGTGCTTCGACCGGTGGCGAGCGGAGTCGGGTCGGGCCGGGTCGGGTTCGGCCGGGTCGTGGTGCGGGGTGGCATGGGCGCGCCCCCTTCTGTCGACTGTCGGGCGACTGTATATGTCGTTGGACTGCATATGTAGTCCGACTGGTTCCACGGAAGGGGGCGGGCGCCTACGGGCCGGGCCGGGTCATTGCGCCGGCGGGGTCGGGTACAGGCTCGCCAGCGGGTTGACGTACTCCTTGGCCGGCATGCAGGAAGGGCCCGGGGACTTCATCAGTCCGGCCTGCATCTCGCGGGAGCTGTTGGCCGGCGAAGTCCTGGCCAGCGGCAGGTAGATGAAGATCTCCGTGCCCGCCGGGAGCCGACGGGGGTGGACGGTCAGCACGAGCGGCTCCCCGGGCCCGTGCTCGATGTCCCATCCGGCGGTGAGGTCCACGTGGGAGGGCTGCTTCGGCTCGCGCGCCTTGCAGCCCGGCTCGCCGGGGTAGACCCGGGCGCGGATCCCGAACCGGTCGATGTCGCGCTGCAACTGGTCCACGTCCACCGGCTTGTAGTCCTCGAGGATGGTCAGCCGGACCACCTCCTCCTCACTCTCCAGGGTGTACGCGACACCGCTGCTGCTGCCCAGCGACCGACCGCTGTCGTCGCCGCCGGGGGCGGAGCCGCCGGTGCCGGTGGTGAGCAGGACCCCGGTCAGCGCGGCAGCCAGCCCCAGCGGGAGGGCGGCGCCCAGGAGCAGGCCGCGCCGACGGGCGGTGCGCCGGGGAGCGGAGGGGGTGCCGTCCGGGTCGGTGATGCTGTCCAACAGGTGCTCCTTGAGCAGGAGGTGGCGGCTCCGGGGGAGGACCGGAGCGGCCGGGGCCGGCAGCAGCCGGGCCAGCTCCTCCCGATCGGCCTGTTCGGACCGGTGCCGGGGGGTGGCGCTCATCGGATCGTCTCCTTGGTCGGCCGGACCGCGGGGGTGCGGTCACCTGGTACCTGTCCGGTGCTGCCCGGGCGTTGCGCGGTCTCCGCCGCCCGGTGGCCGGCCTGGTGGCCCGCCGCCGGCGCGCCCCGCTGCTCCGCCCGCGCCGAACGCGCCGCGGCCAGCTCCCGCTCGGTCAGCTCCCGCAGCCGGGCGCGGGCACGCGAGAGCCGGGAGCGGACCGTACCCACCGGGCGGCCGAGCGCCTCGGCGACGGCCGCGTGGTCCAGCCCCTCCCACACGTACAGTGCGAAGACCTCCCGCTCGGCCGGCCGCAGCCGCTCCAACGCGGCCTTCGCGGCGGCCAGTTCCTCGGCGTCGGCGATCCGGCCCGCCAGCTCGCCGGAGAAGTCCGGCACCACCTCGCGCGGCGGCAGCTTGGCCATCGCCTTCTGGTGCCGGCGGGCCGCCCGGCGGGTGTTGCGGATGACGTTCCCGGCGATGCCCAGCAGCCACGGCGCCAGGCTCTCCGCGCCGTCCTCCCGCTCGGGGGCGATCCGGGCGCGCAGCCGCCAGGCCTCCAGGAAGGTCAGCGAGACCACGTCCTCGGCGACGGTCCGGTCCCCGGTCATCCGTACGGCGTGCCGGTACACCGCCTGGGCGTGATCCTCGAAGACCTGCCCGAACGCCTCGGCGTCCCCGGCGCGGATCCGCGCCCGTATCGATTGCTCCACACCCGGTCCTGTCCGGCGGGCCCCGGGCGCTGCCGTGATCCGCGTCACATGCCTGCCCGGCTCTGCTTCAGGCCGTCCGCGGGAGCGTCATCGCCGCCGACGGCGCCCGGTGGCGGCGGTGGTACGACACGGTGACGGCCGCCAGCAGCGGCGCCCAGGCGACGGTCGGCAGGTAGAGGAAGCCGACCAGGGTGTGGCCGAGCGGGGTCATGCCCGTACCCGGCAGGGCCCACCAGCCGATGAACGGCGTCCACAGCAGGGCCAGGCCGACGGCGCCGAGCGAGGCCGCGAGCACCACCGCACGCGGGCGGACCGGGCGGCCGCCGAAGAACGGCACCCAGCGCGGCGGCACCGTGCCCCACGGGCGGACCAGCCCGATCGTGAGCAGCGCCAGCGCCTCGGTGAACAGGCTCAGGAAGACCGGCCACACCGCGCCCCACCCGGTGAGGCCCATCGCCCGGTAGCCCGCCTCCGTGTACCCGCCGTGCCAGCCCGCCACCAGCCCGAGCCGCCACAGCCCGGCCGGCAGCGCGGTGACGGCGGCGAGGTGGGCGGCGCGCACGGCCCAACGGGGCGCGGCGGGAACGGCGGTGGCGGCGGCAGCGGGCCGGGCGTCGACCGTCGCGGCGGCGTCCAGCACCAGGCGGTGGACGGCGTCGATCCGGCGGCC
>NZ_JBSFJC010000007.1:0-119041 GCF_053597855.1 Kitasatospora sp. NPDC001225 | reverse complement strand
GCCCCCGCGAGCCGGAAGCGCGGGGGCGGACCACCGAGGACGTCTTCGAACGTGCGGACGTCGTGCTCAGCGACGGGCGGACGGCCCCTTCACCCGATCGGCCGTGTCGGTCGTTTCCGCCGTTTCCGCCGTTTCCGCCGGACGGGCTCGGCTCCCGGCGCTCGATGAGCGGCCCGGACGCCGGCTGACGCTCACCACCAGGCAGACGCCCGCCACCACGATCGCGCCGCCCGCGAGGGTCGGGCCGGTCAGCGGCTCGGCCAGGATCAGCCAGCCCAGCAGCACCGCGACCACCGGGTTCACGTACGCGTACGTGGCCACCAGGGTCAGCGGGGCGGAGCGCAGCAGCCAGGCGTACGCGGTGAAGGCGAGCAGCGAACCGAACACCACCAGGTAGGCGAGGGCCAGCCAGGACCGGCCGGAGACCGCCCCGAGGTCCACCCCGTGCTGCTCGCCGCGGCCCACTCCGACCAGCAGGTCGCCGAGGCCGCCGGCCAGCATCTGGTAGGCGCTCGCGGCGAGCACGTTGCCGGGCATCGGGATCTTCTTGCTCACGAAGGAGCCGGTCGCCCAGAGCAGAGTGGCGCCGATGATCAGGATCACGCCGCCCGGCTCGATCGACCCGCCGATCGCGGGGGCCGACAGGACTCCGAGGCCGACCAGTCCGAGCAGCACCCCGGCCAGCTCGGCCGGTTTCGGGCGATCGCCGCCGAACGCCGTCAGCACCACCATCCACAGCGGGACCGCGGCCACCAGCAGGGCCGCCAGGCCGGAGGGGACGGAGGTCTCGCCCAGGACCACCAGTCCGTTGCCGCCGGTCAGCAGCAGCAACCCGACCAGGGCGGAGGAGGCCAGCTGGCGCCGGGTCACCTTCAGGCCGGCCGGGCCCTGGCGCACCAGGAGGTAGCCGGCCAGCAGCAGGCCGGCGGTGAGGAAGCGGGCGCTGGCGGAGAGGAAGGAGGGCATCGTCTCGACCGCGACCCGGATCGCCAGGTAGGTCGATCCCCAGACGATGTAGACCACGAGGAGGGCCAGCCAGACCGCGCCGCCGAGGCGGGGGACGGGGCTCGCCCCGGCCTCGGTCCTGGCTTCGGTCCTGGCTTCGGCTCCGGCCTTGGTGGTGGCGGGGGTGTCGGGGGCTGAGCCGGGGGTCGCGGCCGGTTGGGAGGGTGAAGCGGGCGGTGTCATGTGTGTCCCCCTTGGACGGTACTGGCCGAACATCCGACATGACAGCGCATGGACGGCCCGGTGCGCCAGTCGGTATCAGGAACCGGACCGCGGGACGTACCGTGAACGCTCCCCAGCGAGGAGGTCGAACCCGTGTCCGCATCCGAGGAGGCCCTGCCGTTCTTCGTGTACGGCACCCTGCGCAGCGGCGGCCGCAATCATGCCGTCCACCTGGCCGGGCGCTGCGCCGACGTCCGCCCGGCCGTGCTGGAGGGCGCCGCGCTGCACGAGGGCCCCGGCTTCCCGTACGCGGTGCCGGACCCGGCGCCCGGACGTCGGATCGTGGGTGAGCTCGTCACCGTACGCCCTGGCGCGTACGCCGGAGCCCTGGAGGCCCTGGACCGGCTGGAGGAGTGCCGGGCCGACGGGACCGGGCTGTACGTCCGGCGGCGGATGACGGTGCGGACCGCGACGGGCGAGCCGCGGGCGGCCTGGGTCTACCTCGCCGGGCCGAGGGCCGAGGCGCGCTTGCGGGAGCGGCCGGCGCTGATCGAGTCGGGGGACTGGGGAGCGGGTGGGAGACAGACCGCCAGGTAGGCTGCCCCGGCCAGTCAGATTTCCCACTCATTGGCCCATTCGAACGACGAGGAGCCACCCGGTGCCCGAGCTGCCACCCCCGATCACCGTCGTCGGGATCGGGGCCGACGGCTGGCCCGGCCTCGCCGTCGGCTCCCGGGCCGTGCTGCGGGAGGCCGAGGTCGTCGTCGGCGGCCCCCGCCAGCTGGACCTGCTCCCCCGCGACGAGGTCGCCGCCGAGCGCGTCCCCTGGCCGTCCCCGCTGCGCCCCGCCGTCCCCGGGCTGCTCGCCGCCCACGCCGGCCGCCGCACCGCCGTCCTGGCCAGCGGCGACCCGATGTTCTACGGCATCGGCCGCACCCTCGCCGAGACCGTCGGCGCCGAGCGCCTGCGCGTCCTGCCGCACCCCTCCTCCGTCTCCTACGCCTGCGCCCGGCTCGGCTGGCCGCTGGAGACCACCGAGGTCGTCAGCCTGGTCGGCCGACCGCTGGACACCCTCTCGCTCGCCCTCCACCCCGGCCGCCGCCTGCTGGTGCTCAGCGCCGACTCCGCCACCCCGGCCGCCGTCGCCGGACTGCTCACCGCCCGCGGCTACGGCACCGCCCGCCTGCGGGTCCTCGAACAGCTCGGCGCCCCGGCCGAACGCCACCTGGACGGCCCCGCCGACGGCTGGCCGCACCCGCCCGGCGACCCGCTGAACGTCATCGCCGTCGACCTCGGCGACGGCCCCCGCACCTCACTCGTCCCCGGCCTGCCCGACACCGCGTACGAGAGCGACGGCCAGCTCACCAAGCGCCACGTCCGCGCCGCGACCCTCGCCACGCTCGCCCCCTCCCCCGGCGAACTGCTCTGGGACGTCGGCGGCGGCTCCGGCTCGATCGCCATCGAGTGGCTGCGCGCCCACCGCGACTGCCGGGCCGTCAGCGTCGAACGCGACCCGGTGCGGGCCGAGCGAATCGCCCGCAACGCCGCCGCACTCGGCGTGCCCCGGCTCCGGGTGGCGACCGGACCCGCCCCCGCCGCGCTCGCCGGACTCCCCGCCCCCGACGCCGTGTTCATCGGCGGCGGCCTCACCGCGCCCGGCCTGCTGGAGAGTTGCTGGGCCGCGCTGCGCCCCGGCGGCCGGATCGTCGCCAACACCGTGACGCTGGAGTCCGAGGCGCTGCTCACCGAGTGGTACCGGCGCCACGGCGGGGAGCTCGTCAAGCTCGCCGTCGCCCACGCCGTCCCCGTGGGCGGCTTCACCGGCTGGCGGCAGGCCATGCCGGTCACCCAGTGGTCCGCCGTCAAGCCCGACGCCCGTGCCGCCGAGGCCCGCACCACTGAAGCCCGCGCCGCCGAAGCCCGCACGTCCGACAACCCCCTTCAGGAGAACGCCTCGTGACCGTCCACTTCATCGGAGCCGGCCCGGGCGCCGCCGACCTGATCACCCTGCGCGGCCAGCGCATCCTGGCCCGCGCCGAGGTCTGCCTGTACGCGGGCAGCCTCGTCCCGCGCGAACTGCTGGACGAGTGCCCGCCCGGCGCCCGGCTGATCGACACCGCGCAGCTCAACCTGGACCAGATCACCGCCGAGCTGGTCGCCGCGCACGAGGCCGGCCAGGACGTGGCCCGGCTGCACTCCGGCGACCCGTCCGTCTTCTCCGCCGTCGCCGAGCAGATGCGCCGCCTGGACGCGGCCGGCGTGCCCTACGAGGTGGTCCCCGGCGTGCCCGCCTTCGCCGCCGCCGCGGCCGCGCTGAAGCGGGAGCTGACCGTCCCGACCGTCGGCCAGACCGTCATCCTCACCCGGATCGCCAAGCGCGCCACCCCGATGCCCGAGGGCGAGGACCTCGCCACCCTCGGCCGCAGCGGCGCCCTGCTGGTGCTGCACCTGGCCGCCGGGTACGTGGACGACGTGGTCGAGCAGCTGCTCCCGCACTACGGCGCCGACTGCCCGGTCGCCGTCGTCGCGATGGCCAGCCGCCCCGACGAGCTGGTGCTGCGCGGAACCGTCGGCGACATCGCCGAGCAGGTCAAGGCCGCGGGCGTGGTCCGCACCGCCGTCATCATCGTCGGCCGCACCCTGGCCGCCGAGCAGTTCCGCGACAGCCACCTCTACTCGGCGGACCGCGAGCGCCCGCACGAGCCCTGCGGGGCGTGATGCGACACGTCCTGGTCCTCGGCGGGACCACCGAGGGGCGGACGCTGGCCGCCGAACTCGCCCCCACCGCCCTCCGGGTCACCAGCTCGCTGGCCGGCCGGGTCGCCCGACCCCGGCTGCCCGCCGGGGAGGTGCGGATCGGCGGCTTCGGCGGACCGGAGGGCCTGGCCGACTGGCTGCGCACGGAACGCGTGGACGCGGTGGTGGACGCCACCCACCCGTTCGCCGCCGGCATCTCGCACAACGCCGCCCTCGCGGCCGCCGCCACCGGCGTCCCCCTGCTGGTGCTGCGCCGCCCCGGCTTCACCCGCGTCGACGGGGACCACTGGCTCCTCGCCCCCTCGCTCGCCGCGGCCGCCGAACTGCTGCCCCGGCGCGGGGAACGGGTCTTCCTCACCATCGGCCGGCAGGGCGTCGCCGCCTTCGCCCACCTCGACGGCGTCCACTTCCTCGCCCGCTCGGTGGACCCGCCCGAGCCCCCGCTGCCGCCTTCGTTCGAAGTCCTGCTGGACCGCGGCCCGTTCACGATCGAGGGCGAGGAGGCGCTGCTGCGCAGGCACGACATCGACGTCCTGGTCACCAAGGACAGCGGCGGCGCCGCGACCGCCCCCAAACTGACCGCCGCCCGCGGACTGGGCCTGCCCGTCATCATCGTGGAGCGCCCGCCCGTACCCGAAGGCGTCCCCGTCGCACCCGACGTCCCGGGCGCACTGCGCTGGCTGGAGCACCTGGGCTAGGAGCGGGGAAATTGGGCGGCGGGCCCGTCGGATGGCGGGCAGGATGGCCCGATGACCGATGATCAGCGCACGCAGACCCCCCGCACCGCCGACGAACGCGCCACACTGGCAGGCTTCCTGGACTACCAGCGCGACACCCTCGCGATGAAGTGCGAGGGCCTCACCACGGAGCAGCTCCGCGCCCGCGTGCTGGAGCCGTCCGGGCTCTCCCTGCTCGGGCTGGTCAGCCACCTCGCCGAGGTGGAGCGCAGCTGGTTCCGCAACGTCCTCAACAAGGAGGACGCGCGCGGCTTCTGGGCGCACCCCGACGGCTCCTTCGCCGAGTTCGACGCCGAGACCGCCGACCCCGACGAGGCCTTCGCGATCTGGCGCCGCGAGTGCGACCACGCCAGGGAACTCGTGGCCGCCGCGGAGTCGTTGGACGTCCTGGGCCACTACGGCGAGGAGGTCTTCTCGCTGCGCTGGATCCTCACCCACATGATCGAGGAGTACGCCCGCCACAACGGCCACGCCGACCTCCTCCGCGAACACCTCGACGGCACCACCGGCGAGTAGCACGAGCGGATTCACCAGCCGGACCGGCCGAGAGGGAGCAAGCAGTGCGGACCCGCCAGAAGGAACGTGGGACGCCCGGGCCGTCCGAGCCCTGGAACGAGATCGTTCCCGGGCTCTGGATGGGCGGGCACTACTTCACCCCGCCCGGCGGCGAGCTGGAACCCGCCATCGTACGGACCGAGTTCGACCTGGTGGTCAGCCTGTTCACGCGCCCCGGGCACGGCCCGGCACCGGGGGTGGAGCACGTCGTCCGGGAGATGCCCGACGCCCCGCTCGCCCCCGGTCAGCTGCTCGCCGTCGAGGAGGCGGCCGAGCTCACCGCGGCCGCCGTCCGCCGGGGCCGTCGGACGCTGGTGCGCTGCCACTCCGGGTACAACCGCTCGGGCCTGGTGGTGGCACAGGCCCTGATCGGCCTCGGCCACGAGTGCGGCGAGGCGGTCCGACTGGTCCGGGAACGGCGCTCGCCCTGGGCACTGGACAACCCGGTGTTCGTGGAGTACCTGAACACCGGGTTGGAGGTTTCCGTGCTGCTGGCCGGGCTCAACGAGTGAGGCCGGCCAGCGGCGTGACGGTCGGTCAGATGTCGCGGAAGGTCTCGATCCGGGCACCGATGGAGTTGAGGCGCTCGGCGAGGTCCTCGTAGCCTCGGTTGATGACGTAGACGTTGCGCAGGACGGAGGTGCCCTGGGCGGCGAGCATGGCGAGCAGGATGACCACGGCGGGGCGCAGGGCCGGCGGGCACATCATCTCGGCGGCGCGCCAGCGGGTGGGGCCCTGGACCAGTACGCGGTGCGGGTCGAGGAGCTTGACGTCGGCGCCGAGGCGGGTCAGCTCGGTCAGGTAGATCGCGCGGTTGTCGTACACCCAGTCGTGGATCATCGTGGTGCCGTGCGCGGCCGCGGCGATGGCGGCGAAGAACGGCACGTTGTCGATGTTGATGCCAGGGAACGGCATCGGGTGGATGGTGTCGATCGGCGCGGTGAGCTTGGAGGGGCGCACGGTGAGGTCGACCAGTCGGGTCTGACCGTTGTGGGCCCGGTACTCGGGCGTGCGGTCGTAGTCGAGGCCCATGCCCTCCAGCACCGCGAGCTCGATCTCCAGGAACTCGATCGGCACCCGGCGGATGGTCAGCTCGGAGGAGGTGACGACGGCGGCGGCCAGCAGGCTCATCGCCTCCACCGGGTCCTCGGCCGGGGTGTAGTCGACGTCGCAGGTGATCTCCGGGACGCCGTGCACGGTGAGGGTGGTGGTGCCGATGCCCTCGATCCGCACGCCCAGCTTCTCCAGGAAGAAGCAGAGGTCCTGGACCATGTAGTTGGGCGAGGCGTTGCGGATGACGCTGACGCCGTCGTGCCGGGCGGCGGCCAGCAGGGCGTTCTCGGTGACGGTGTCCCCGCGCTCGGTCAGGACGATCGGGCGGTCCTGCGGGGTGCCCGGCTCGACCGAGGCGTGGTAGGCGCCGCCGGTGGTGGCGACCTCCAGGCCGAAGCGGCGCAGCGCGGTCAGGTGCGGCTGCACGGTGCGGGTGCCGAGGTCGCAGCCGCCGGCGTACGGGATCGCGAAGCGCTGGGCGCGGTGCATCAGCGGGCCGAGGAACATCAGCACGCTGCGGGTGCGGCGGGCCGCCTCGACGTCCATCGCCGCGAGGTCGAGCTCGGCGGGCGGGGTGAGTTCGAGGTCGCGGCCCTCGTTGATCCAGCGGCTCTTGACGCCGATGCTGGTGAGCACCTCGAGGATGCGGTAGACCTCTTCGATCCGGGCGACGCTGCGGATCGTGGTGCGGCCGGTGGTCAGCAGCGAGGCGCAGAGGATCGCCACGCAGGCGTTCTTGCTGCTGCGGACGTCGATCGCGCCGGAGAGCCGGGTGCCGCCGGCGACGCGCAGGTGCATCGGGCCGGAGTAGCCGAGGGAGACAATCTCGCTGTCGAGGGCTTCGCCGATGCGGGCGATCATCTCAAGGCTGACGTTCTGCTTGCCCTGTTCGATGCGGTTGACCGCGCTCTGGCTGGTTCCGAGGGCTTCGCCGAGCTGCGCCTGGGACCAGCCGCGGTGCTGGCGCGCGGTACGGATGAGGGTGCCGATGCGGGTGAGGTAGTCGCCTGTCACTCGCCAGACGATATCTCATGGTTGAGATGACGACAGAACCGGGGGCCCGCCCTACTGCTCCATTTGTCCGATTCTTGCCCTGTTTGGGCGTCAGTTCTTCACGTCATCGGGCGATGTTGTCGCGCCGTCGTGACACCCGTGACATTGTCACGGCCCGAGCGGCTCCGCCCGGCCGACGACGGTGCCCGCGCGGTCGATGCAGATGACGTCCACCGCGACCGGCGAGCCCACCAGCACGCCGAGCGCCGTCGCCCGGGCCGCCTCGGCGACCAGGTCCCCGAGCGGCACCCCGGCCGCACGGCACAACTGCACGGCCTCCAGCGCGGTGTTGGCGCCCGCGACCGCCTCGGCCAGCGCCTCGTCCGCGCCGCCCCGGCGGGCCAGTCCGGCCAGGTAGCCCTTGTCCACCTGGGAGCGCGCCGAGTGCAGGTCGAGGTGGCCGGCCGCGAGCTTGGACAGCTTGGCGAAGCCGCCCGCGATGGTCAGCCGGGGCACCGGGTGGCGCTTGAGGTACTTGAGCACCGCACCGGCGAAGTCGCCCATGTCCAGCAGCGCGTCCTCGGGCAGCCCGTGCTCCGCGACCGCGACCTTCTCCGAGGTCGAGCCGGTGCAGCCGGCCACGTGGGTGCGCCCCGCCGCGCGGGCCACGTCCACGCCGCGGCGGATCGAGTCGATCCAGGCCGAGCAGGAGTAGGGGACGACCACCCCGGTCGTACCGAGGATGGACAGGCCGCCGAGGATGCCGAGCCGGGGGTTCCAGGTGGAGCGGGCGATCTCCTCGCCGTGGTCGACCGCGATCTCGACCACCACGTCCCCGCTGCCGCCGTGCGCGGCGGCCACCTCGGCGACGGCGTCCCGGATCATCTGCCGGGGCACCGGGTTGATCGCGGGTTCGCCGACGGGCAGCGGCAGGCCGGCCTTGGTGACCGTCCCCACCCCGGGGCCGGCCCGGAACACCACCCCGGTACCGGGCTCGCCGGACCGTACGGTCGAGCGGATCAGCGCGCCGTGGGTGACGTCGGGGTCGTCGCCCGCGTCCTTGACCACCCCGGCCATGGCGGCGGTGCGCCCGCCGGGGCCGGTCGGCTGCTCGGCTGCGGTCGGCTCCTCAGTACCGGTCGGCTGCTCGGCGACGGTCAGCTGCTCGGCCGCGAGGGCGAAGGCGGGCTGCTGCCCCTTGGGGAGGGTGATGACCACCGGGTCCGGGAACTCGCCGGTGAGCAGCGCGGTGTACGCGGCCCTGGTGGCGGCGGTGGCGCAGGCGCCCGTCGTCCAGCCGGGCCGCAGGCCGCTGCTCTTCAGCTGGCCGGCCCGGCCGCCCGCTCCGGCTTCGACCCCGGCTCCCGCCTCGGATCCCGCTGCGGCCACCTGCGCCCCGTTTCCGACGGCGCCCGCGCCGTCCTTGCTCCGCTCCGGCGGCCGCACCGGACGCCGTCGCCGATTTTCCCCCACCGGCCCTGGTGGGGCCCGACCGGGGTGGCGGCGGCGCCTCGCCCCGCTCGGTGGAACCCCTCGTGCACGAGTTGCGGAGGGTCGCGCCGTCCCGCGTTCCCGAAGAGTTCTCCGCACGGGCCTCGCCCGCCGCGGCTACCAGTGAGTAATCTGGCGGTCCGCCAGAAGCGGGTTCATGACAGACGTGGGCCCGGCCGGGGTCGACTGCCCCGCCGGGCCACCAGCATGTGGGGGTTTTTGTGGCAGGGATGAGTCGGCGTACGTTCCTCACCGGTACGTCGGTGGCCGCCGCCTGGTCGGCCTTGTCGTTGGGCGGCGCGCAGTTCGCCTCGGCCGCGGCGCGCGACCAGGCCCTGGCGACGACGGCCGCGCGGGCGGTCAGGGTCACCGGGACCACGCTGGAGCAGGTGGCCACGCCGGTCGGCACCGGCGGCTACAAGCGGCTGACGGCCGGGCCGGGCTGGCCGCTGGTGGTGCGCGGCGACCTGGCGTCGGCGACCACCGGGCGGGACGACCGCCGGACCGGGCTGGCCAGCTTCGTCCAGTTCAGCGACCTGCACCTGGTGGACACCGAGTCCCCGGTGCGCTTCGAGTACCTGGCCAAGCTCAACGGCAGCGCGTACCGGCCGCAGGAGGCCCTGAACGCCCGCGGTGTCTCGGCCCTCGTCGAGCGGGTCAACTCGCTCGCCGGCGGCCCCTACACCGGGATGCCGTTCAGCATGGTGATGGCCACCGGCGACAACACCGACAACCACGAGCTCGCCGAACTCGACTGGTACCTCAAGGTCATGGGCGGTGGACGGCTGGCCCAGAACACCGGTGACCTCAGCCGCTACGAGGGTGTGCAGAACTCCGGCAACGCCGCCTACTGGAACCCCGAACTCTCCTACAACGACGGCTACAAGGCGAAGGGCTTCCCGCAGATAGCCGGCTTCCTGTCCGCCGCCGGCCGCCCCTTCGACGCGCCGGGCCTGCGCACGCCCTGGTACACCACGGTCGGCAACCACGACGACAGCATCGAGGGCTCGCTGCCGGACCTCGGGCTGCTGAACGACCTGTACACCGGCCAGTACAAGCTGGAGGGCTGCGACGACGCCACGGCCGCCCAGCTGACGGACTCGCTGCGCCGCGACCCGGCGGGCGCCGTGCTGCTGCTGGCGAAGCTGATCGCCAGTGGCGACCTGGTCCGCAAGGTCACCCCGGACGAGCGCCGCCGGCCGTTCACGCTCAAGGAGTTCGCCAAGGCCCACCTGAACCCGGCGGTCACCGGCGCCGGCCCGTACGGGCACGGTTTCACCTCGGACATGGCGAACAGCGGCAAGCTCTACTACACCTTCCGCATCTCGGAGAAGGTGGTCGGCATCAGCCTGGACACCACCAACCAGGCCGGGTTCGCCGACGGTTCGCTGGGCACCGCGCAACTGCGCTGGCTGGAGCAGCAGTTGCAGGCGCACAGCGGGCACTGGTACGACGCCGACGGGCGCAAGGTGACCGGCGGGAGCACGGACGAGCTGATCCTGCTCTTCAGCCACCACACCAGCGGCACGATGGGCAACCTGCTGCCGGACCCGCGCAACATCTTCGAGGGACGGCACGACGGCAACGAGCTGGTGGCGCTGCTCCAGCGCTACCCGAACGTGGTCGCGTGGGTGAACGGGCACACCCACATGAACAAGATCACGCCGCATGGCCACGCGGTGCCGGAGCGGGCGTTCTGGGAGATCAACACCGCCTCGCACATCGACTACCCGCAGCACGGGCGGATCATCGAGATCGCGGACAACGGGGACGGCACGCTCTCGCTGTTCACCACGCTGATCGAGTCCTCCGCCCCGTACGGGACGGACTTCGGCGGCACCTCGGACGCCAACCTCGCGGCGCTCTACCGCGAGCTGTCGTACAACGACCCGAACGGCCGCCCGGCGGCGCTGCTGGGCGCGGGCGGGGACCACAACACGGAGCTGCTGCTCACCAAGCCGACCCGGTAGCGGTCGGCAGCCGGAGAACAGGGAACGGATACCAGCGAACAGAGAACAGATGACAGCGAACAGATGATGAAATCTGTTCGCTGTCATCTGTCACCCGTCACTCCTCCGGGTACCGCCGCGGCGTCCAGACGACTTCCACGCCGCCGCCCCGCTCGACCGCCCGGGTCTGCGAGGAGCCGATCAGCAGGATGGTCCGCATGTCGACCAGTGCCGGGTCCAGCTCGCCCAGTCGGACGATCCGCACCCGCTCGGTCGGGCCGCCGACGTCGCGGGCCATCACCACCGGGGTCTCGGGTGCCCGGTACTCCAGCAGCAGGTCCCGGGCGAGCCCGACCTGGGTGGTCCGGGACTTCGAGCCCGGGTTGTACAGGGCGAGCACCAGGTCCGCCTCGGCCGCGGCCCGCAGCCGCTTCGCCACCACGTCCCACGGCTTGAGCCGGTCCGAGAGCGACACCGTCGCATAGTCGTGCCCGAGCGGGGCGCCGGCCCGGGAGGCGGCCGCGTGGGCGGCGGTCATCCCGGGGAGCACCCGCACCGGGACGTCCCGGTAGGCCTCCTCGCAGGCGACCTCCAGCACGGCGGTGGCCATCGCGAACACCCCCGGGTCACCCGAGGACACCACCGCGACGCGGTGCCCGCGCCGGGCGAGCTCCAGGGCGAACTCGGCGCGCTCCGACTCCACCTTGTTGTCCGAGCCGTGCCGCCGCTGCCCCGGCCGCTCCGGCACCCGGTCCAGGTAGGTGGTGTAGCCGACCAGGTCGGTGGCCACGGAGAGCGCGCCGCGCGCCTCGGCGGTCAGCCAGAGCGGCCCGGCCGGCCCGGTGCCGACCACGGTCACGCTGCCGACGCCGTCCGACAGCCGGACCTCCGGCTCCAGCGGCGCGACCTTGCTCGGCAGCACCGCGACCGAGAAGTACGGCACCGTGTCGCCGTCGACCTCGGCGAGCGGCGCGATCCGCTCCCCCGCCATGAAGGCCCGCTCCACGTACTGCGCGTCCGCCAGCCGCCCGGCCCGCTCCAGGGCCCGGCGGACGGTCGGGAAGGTGCGCCCCAGCTTCATGATCACGGCCGAGTCGGCGGCCGCGATCCGCGCCGTCAGCTCCTCCTCGGGCAGCGTGCCGGGGATGACGGTGAGCGTCTCCTCGGCCTCGGTCAGCGGCTGCCCGAGCCGGGCCGCGGCCGCGCTGAGCGAGGTCACGCCCGGCACCACCTCGGTCGGGTAGCGGTGCGCGAGCCGCTTGTGCATGTGCTGGTAGGAGCCGTAGAAGAGCGGGTCGCCCTCGGCGAGGACGACCACGTCGCGCCCGGCGTCCAGGTGGGCGGCCAGCCGGGCGGCGGCCTCCTCGTAGAAGTCGTCCAACGCGCCGCGGTAGCCGCCCGGGTGGTCGGTGGTCTCGACGGTGAGCGGGTAGACCAGCTTCTCCTCGATCTGACCGTCCGTCAGATACCGTTCGGCGATCGACCGCGCGATGGACCGGCCGTGCCGGGCGCTGTGGTAGGCCACCACGTCGGCCTTGCCGATGAGTTCGGCGGCGCGGACGGTCACCAGCGACGGGTCGCCCGGGCCGAGCCCGACGCCGTACAGCCGACCCGTGGTGCTCTGACGGTCCGTCACTCTTCTTCGCTCGCAATCGCGTTGATGGCGGCGGCGGCCATCGCACTGCCGCCGCGCCGACCGCGCACCACCAGGTGCTCCAGGCCGGACGGGTGCTCGGCCAGGGCCTGCTTGGACTCGGCGGCGCCGATGAAGCCGACCGGGACGCCGATCACCGCGGCCGGTCGCGGTGCGCCCGCCTCGATCATCTCCAGCAGCCGGAACAGCGAGGTCGGGGCGTTGCCGACGGCGACCACCGCGCCCTCCAGCCGGGGCAGCCACAGCTCCATGGCCGCGGCGCTGCGGGTGTTGCCCATCGTGCGGGCGAGTTCGGGCACCGAGGGGTCGGTGAGGGTGCAGATCACCTCGTTGTCGGCCGGCAGCCGCCGACGGGTGACGCCGCTCGCGACCATGTTGACGTCGCAGAGGATGGGCGCACCCGCGTGCAGCGCGGCGCGCGCGGAGGCGACCACACCGGGCGAGTACACCAGGTCCTCGACCAGGTCGACCATCCCGCAGGCGTGGATCATCCGCACCGCGACCTGGGAGACGTCCGCCGGGAGGGCGGCCAGATCGGCCTCCGCGCGGATGGTGGCAAAGGACTGGCGGTAGATGGACGCGCCGTCCTTCTCGTACTCGATCACTTCGTGGTCCTCCTGGCCTCGGCGACCGCCTCGGCCATCTCCTCGTTCGTCACAACGGCGTTCGTCACAACGGCGTTCATCTCATGGGCCTTCGCCGCATCGGGCTCCGGCACGTCGGCGTTCGCCCCGTTCACCGTCACCCGGTAGCCGCGCCCCGTGGCGAGCACGTCCACCCACCGCCCGGCCGGATGGCCGCAGCGCCGTTCACAGCCCGACCAGTGGACGGGCAGCAGTCCATCGGGGCCGGCACCGGTCCTCACGACGGCACCGGCCCTCACCGTGGCACCAGCCCTCACGGCGGCACCGGAGTCCAGCGCCCGGGCCGCGTCCGTACGGACGTCGGCCAGCGACTTGGCGCAGCCCGGCAGCCCGGTGCAGGCGGTGGCCCGCTCCCAGGCCGAGCCGGGCTCGGTGCGGAAGCCGGCCGCGGCGAGCCCGGGCAGCCGGTCGGCCGGGGCGCCGGGCAGCACCGCCCCGCGCCAGGGGGTCAGCCGCAGCTCACCGGCCGAGGCGGCGACCAGCGTCCGCCACTGCCCGGCGCTCGCCCGGCCGAACCGCAGCCCCACCGAGAGCCCGCCGGGCAGCGCGCCGACGGCGGGCGCGGTGCCGGCGAAGGCGGGCAGCGGCACCGTGCCGGCCGGCAGCAGTTCGGGGACCTCGCGCAGGTGCCAGGCCTTGCGCCCGTGCGTCCGCAGCGCCGCCAGGAAGGAGCGGGCCGCGTCCAGCACGGCCGTGACCTCCCGCCCGGCCTCGACCGGGTGTCCGCGTCCGTCGCGTCCGAGGCGCAGCAACCGCGTGCCGTCCGGGCCTGCGACCAATGTCACATCGGCGTCGAGCGCGGCGACGTCGCCCCGCCCGTCGTCCAGTGCGAACAGGAACTTGCCGGACAGCCCGGCGGCCCAGTCGGCGGCGCACAGCCGCGCGTCCAACTCCCGTACCCAGGACTGCACATCGGCGTTGCCGACGGCTCCCTCGGCAGTGGTGTCCAGTCCGGCCGTCGGCGAGGCGACGATGTTGCGGACCCGCTCGTGGGTGTCCGAGGGCAGCAGCCCGACGGCGCGCAGCCGGTCGGCGAGCTCGGCCGCGCAGTGCGGGGCCAGGCCGCGCAGCTGGACGTTGCCGCGCGAGGTGGTCTCCAGCTCGCCGTCGCCGAGGGCCTCGGCGGCCTGGGCCAGCGCGATGGCCTGACGGTCCGTCAGCAGGCCGCCGGGCAGGCGGATCCGGGCGAGGGCGCCGTCGTCGGCCGTATGCAGACGAAGTGCTCCGGGGCAGGCGTCCGCACGCCCCCGGTCGGGCACCTCCCGGTCGGGTCCTGCGGCGCCCGGCGCGGTGGCGTCGGGTGTCGGTGGCATGGCGGCGAGCATACAGATGATCCGATCGCTTGCCTCCGTCCGCTGCATCACACCCCGGCCCCGCCCCCGCCGCACCTGCCGGACACCCCGAGCCCCCGTCCGCCGGACATCCGAGCCCCGTCGGCCGGACGTCCGAAAGCTCACCCTCCCCCAGGTCAGCCGCACCCCGTACGATGCTGGCGGGCGGTCCCTCACGGACCGTCCGCACGCCAGCGACGGCGCAGGGGAGGAAACCGGTGCGAACCCGGTGCGGTCCCGCCACTGTGACCGCGGTTCACCGGTAGACCGGTCGGCCGCGGGAGCCAGGAACTCCTGCCGTCCTCCACCGGCCCGGGGCGCGGACCCCGAGGAAGGCAGAAATGTTCCAGCGCTGTCGCATGCCCGCGCCCGCGTCCCCGGCCGCCACCACGGCCGTCCCGACCGCCACCGCGGCTGTCCCGACCGCCGTCATGCCCGTTCCGGCCGCCGCCACGACCACCCCGGTCGACCGTGCGACCGCCCCGGCCCGCGCCGCGACCACCCCGGTCGACCGCGCGGCCGTCCGTGCCACCCCAGCGGCCGCCCCGGCCCAGATCCCGGCCACCCCGGCCACCGACGAGGCCGGGAGGGCCTTCACATGATCCTGCTGCTGTCGACGTCCGACACCGACCTGCTCAGCGCCCGCGCCTCCGAGGGGCCGGTGCGCTACCGCCTCGGCAACCCGGCCCGGCTCACCCCCGAGGACCTGCCCGCGCTGCTGGAGGGCACCGAGCTCGTCGTGGTCCGCCTGCTCGGCGGGCGCCGCGCCTGGCAGGAGGGCCTGGACGCGCTGCTGGCCGGCCCCCGCCCGGTGGTGGTGCTGACGGGCGAGCAGGCCCCCGACGCCCAGCTGATGGAGCTGTCCACCGTCCCGGCCGGCATCGCCGCCGAGGCGCACGCCTACCTGGCCCACGGCGGCGCCGCCAACCTGGCCGAGCTGGGCGCCTTCCTCTCCGACACCGTGCTGCTGACCGGCCACGGCTTCGCCCCGCCCGCCTCCGCCCCGGCCTGGGGCCCGCTGGAGCGCGAGGCCCGTACGTCCGAGGGTCCGACGGTGGCGGTGCTCTACTACCGCGCCCACCACATGAGCGGCAACACCGCCTTCGTGGAGACGCTCTGCCGGGCCGTCGAGGACCAGGGCGCCAGGGCCAGGGCCTACTACTGCGCCTCGCTGCGCGGCGCCGAGCCCGAGCTGCTGGCCGCGCTCGGCGAGGCGGACGCGATCGTCACCACCGTGCTCGCCGCCGGCGGCACCCGCCCGGCCGACGCCCAGGCCGGCGGGGACGAGGAGGCCTGGGACGCGGGCGCGCTGGCCGCGCTCGACCGCCCGATCCTCCAGGCGCTCTGCCTCACCTGGTCGCGCGCCCAGTGGGAGGCCAGCGACGACGGCCTGTCCCCGCTGGACACCGCCACCCAGATCGCCGTCCCGGAGTTCGACGGCCGCCTGATCACCGTCCCGTTCTCCTTCAAGGAGCTGGACGAGGACGGCCTGACCGTCTACGCCGCCGACCCGGAGCGCGCCGCCCGCGTCGCCGGCACCGCCGTCAAGCACGCCCGGCTGCGGCACGTCCCGGCCGCCGAGCGCCGCCTCGCCCTGGTGCTGTCCGCGTACCCGACCAAGCACGCCCGGGTCGGCAACGCCGTCGGCCTGGACACCCCGGCCAGCGCGGTGCGGCTGCTGGAGCGGCTGCGCGCGGAGGGCATGGACCTCGGGGACGACCTCCCCGCGTTCGACGACGGCGAGGGCGGCCACGAGGGCGACCCGCTGATCCACGCCCTGATCGCGGCCGGCGGCTACGACCAGGACTGGCTCACCGAGGAGCAGCTGGCCCGCAACCCGGTCCGCATCCCCGCCGCCGACTACCGCCGCTGGTACGCCACCCTCCCGCAGGGCCTGCGCGAGCAGGTCGAGGAGCACTGGGGCCCGGCCCCCGGCGAGCTGTACGTCGACCGCTCGCAGAACCCGGACGGCGACATCGTGCTGGCCGCGATCCGCTCCGGGAACCTGCTCGTGCTGATCCAGCCGCCGCGCGGCTTCGGCGAGAACCCGGTCGCCATCTACCACGACCCCGACCTGCCGCCGAGCCACCACTACCTGGCCGCCTACCGCTGGATCCAGGCCGCCCAGGAGGACGGCGGCTTCGGCGCCCACGCGGTGATCCACCTCGGCAAGCACGGCAACCTGGAGTGGCTGCCGGGCAAGACCGCCGCGCTGTCCGCGGAGTGCGGCCCGGACGCCGTCCTCGGCGACCTGCCGCTGGTCTACCCCTTCCTGGTCAACGACCCGGGCGAGGGCACCCAGGCCAAGCGCCGCGCCCACGCCACGCTCGTCGACCACCTCGTCCCGCCGATGGCCCGCGCCGACTCCTACGGCGACATCGCGCGCCTGGAGCAGCTGCTGGACGAGCACTCCAACATCGCCGCGATGGACCCGGCCAAGCTGCCGGCGATCCGCGCCCAGATCTGGACCCTGATCCAGGCCGCCCGGCTCGACCACGACCTCGGCCTGGACGAGCGCCCCGAGGACGACGGCTTCGACGACTTCCTGCTGCACGTCGACGGCTGGCTCTGCGAGGTCAAGGACGCCCAGATCCGTGACGGTCTGCACGTCCTCGGCCAGGCGCCGACCGGCACCGACCGGGTCAACATCGTGCTCGCCATCCTGCGCGCCCGGCAGATCTGGGGCGGCGTCAGCGCCCTGCCCGGCCTGCGCGAGGCGCTCGGCCTGGACGAGGCGGCGCTGACCCTGGGCGCCACCGACGCGGCCGAGGCCCGGGCCCGCGCCCTGGTCGAGGCGATGGAGGCGGAGGACTGGGCACCCGAGGCGGTCGAGAAGGTGACCGCCGAACTGCCGGAGGCCGTCCAGGAGGCCGTCCGCGCGGTGCTGGACTTCGCCGCCGCCCAGGTGGTGCCGCGGCTCGCGGCCACCACCGACGAGCTGGACGCCGTGCTGCACGCGCTCCAGGGCGGCTTCGTCCCGGCCGGCCCGTCCGGCTCGCCGCTGCGCGGCCTGGTCAACGTGCTGCCCACCGGCCGCAACTTCTACTCCGTCGACCCGAAGGCCGTCCCCAGCAAGCTCGCCTGGGAGACCGGCCAGGCGCTCGCCTCCTCGCTGGTCGAGCGCTACCGCTCGGACAACGACGGCGCGTACCCGCCCTCGGTCGGGCTCTCGCTCTGGGGCACCAGCGCGATGCGCACCGCCGGCGACGACATCGCCGAGGCCTTCGCCCTGCTCGGCGTCCGCCCGGTCTGGGACGACGCCTCGCGCCGGGTCACCGGCCTGGAGCCGATCCCGCTGGACGAGCTGGGCCGCCCTCGCATCGACGTCACGCTGCGCATCTCCGGCTTCTTCCGGGACGCCTTCCCGCACGTGGTCGCCCTGCTGGACGACGCGGTGCGCCTGGCCGCCGCCCAGGAGGAGGCCCCGGAGTCGAACTACGTGCGCGCCCACGTCCAGGCCGACCTCGCCGCACACGGCGACGAGCGCAAGGCCACCGTCCGCGTCTTCGGCTCCCGCCCGGGCACCTACGGCGCGGGCCTGCTCCAGCTGATCGACAGCCGGGACTGGCGCACCGACGCCGACCTGGCCGAGGTGTACACGGTCTGGGGCGGCTACGCGTACGGCCGCGGGCTGGACGGCCGCCCGGCCCGCGAGGAGATGGAGACCGCGTACAAGCGGATCACCGTCGCCGCGAAGAACACCGACACCCGCGAGCACGACATCGCCGACTCGGACGACTACTTCCAGTACCACGGCGGCATGGTGGCCACCGTACGGGCCCTCACCGGCAAGGCGCCGACCGCCTACATCGGCGACTCGACCCGACCGGAGACGGTCCGCACCCGCACCCTGACCGAGGAGGCCGCCCGGGTCTTCCGCGCCCGGGTGGTCAACCCGCGCTGGATCGAGGCGATGCGCCGCCACGGCTACAAGGGCGCCTTCGAGATGGCCGCGACGGTGGACTACCTGTTCGGCTACGACGCCACCACGGGCGTGGTCGCGGACTGGATGTACGAGAAGCTGACCCAGGAGTACGTCCTCGACCCGGTCAACCGGGAGTTCCTCGCGGGCGCCAACCCGTGGGCGCTGCACGGGATCAGCGAGCGGCTGCTGGAGGCGGCGAGCCGCGGGCTGTGGGAGCAGCCGGACCCGGAGCTGATCGAGCAGCTGCAGGCCGCGTTCCTGGAGACCGAGGGGGACCTGGAGGGCGGCGAGGAGTAGGGCCGCGCACGGTGATCGGAGGGGCGGGCCCCCACGGGGCCGCTCCTCCTTGGGGCAGCCCTCCTCGGGGCCGCTCCTCCTTGGGGCCACCCCTCCGATCGCCCGTTCTGGCAAGGCCACCGGTACGGCTGGGACCACTGGTTCCGAACATGGGCCTCTTGTCACCCGTTCGGCTGAACGGCGTACTGGTGGTGTACGCCCGTCAAGCGGACAATACGGGTCATGTCGCGTCGCTCCGCTCCCGCCAGCCCGACCCTGAGCACGACCGCCGCCGAGGAACGGGAGCCGCACGCGCCGCACCAGTACCGCGCGCGGACCGGTGCGCTGGCGGCCGGCGCGGTTCCGGTGCTCGCCTTCCCCGCGCCCGGACAGGCCTGGCTGGCCTGGGTCGCGCTCGTCCCCGGACTGCTGCTGATGCAGCGGGCGCCGTCGGGCCGGGAGGCGGCGGTGCGCGGCTGGTGGTTCGGCGCGGGGTTCATCCTGACCGCGATGTACTGGCTGGTCCCGTCCGTCGGGCCGGGGCTGCCGGTGATCGCGGTGCTGTTCGGGGCGCTCCAGAGCGCCGTCGGGTACACCGTGCACCGGCTGCTGCACCCCCGGCTGACCGCCCGTCGGGCCCTGCTCGCACTGCTGGTCGTACCGGCCGTCTGGGTGACGACCGAGTACGCGCGGTCCTGGCCCGCGCTCGGCGGGCCGTGGGCACTGCTCGGCGCCACCCAGTGGCAGCACCCGGCGGTCCTCGGGCTGGCCTCGGCCGGCGGGATCTGGCTGGTCAGCGCGGCGGTGGCGGCGGTGAACACCGGGGCGCTGATCGCGCTGACCGCGGTGCACCGGCGGCCGCGGGCCGTCGCGGCCGGGACCGTCGTGCTGGTCCTGGCCTCCGGTCCGCTGCTGTTCGCGCTGCGCGAGGCACCTGCCACGGACGGGGCCGTGACCGTGGCACTGGTCCAGCCCGGCATCGTGGAGGACCCCCAGGCCCGCTTCGAGGCGAGCGCGCGGATCACGGCCGGACTGGTCGGACAGCCGGTGGACCTGGTCGTGTGGGGCGAGAGCAGTACCACCGCCGACCTGGACCGCGACCCGGCCGCGCTGGACACCCTGCGCCGGCTCGCCGCGACCACCGGCGCCGAGGTCGTCGCCGGGGAGGACGCGCGCAAGGCGGACGGGCGGATCTCCAAGGACGCGGTGCTGGTCTCCCCCGCCGGCGTGGTGGACCGCTACCGCAAGATCCGGCTGGTGCCGTTCGGCGAGTACATCCCGCTGCGGCCGGTGCTCGGCTGGATCGCCGGGGTCAGCCGGGCCGCGGGCGAGAACCGGGCACCCGGCACGTCCTTCCACGTCCTGCCCGCCACCGACCGGGCGGGCGCGCCGCTGCCGGTCGGGGCGCTGATCTGCTTCGAGTCGGCCTTCCCCGACATGGCCCGAACCGCCGCCCGGGACGGCGCCCGGGTGCTGGTCTACCAGTCCTCGACCTCGACCTTCCAGCGCACCTGGGCGCCCGAGCAGCACGTCTCGCTGGCCGCGATCCGGGCCGCCGAGACCGGCCGACCGGCCGTCCAGGCCTCGCTGACCGGGGTCTCGGCCGCCTTCGACGCCCAGGGCCGGGAGCTCGCCCGGCTCGGCACCGACGGCACCGGCGTGCTGACCGTCCGACTGCCGCTCACCGCGCCCGGGACGCTGACCTGGTACGACCGGATCGGCGACGTGGTGCCGCTGGGGGCGCTGCTGGTCACGGCGGGGGCGGCGGGCGCGGGCGTCGCCGGGTGGCGTCGCTCGCGCGCCCTCCGGCGTGCCGGTCAGCCCTCGGTGCCGGCGGTGTAGACGCCGAACGCGGCGCCCTGGGGGTCGCGCAGCACGGCGATCCGCCGGCCGCCCGGCATGCCGGTGGCGGGCGTCAGCACGTCCCCGCCGAGCGTCACCGCCCGGCCGACGGTGCCGTCCACGTCGGCGGCCGCGAAGTACGGCAGCCAGTGCGGCGGCGCCTCGGGCGGGAAGCGGTCGTCCATCGTCAGCATGCCGCCGAAGTCCCGTCCGTCCAGGCCCCACTGGGGGTAGTGCTCGGACGGGGCGACGGACCAGCCGAAGACCTCCGGGTAGAAGGCGAGCGCGCCGGACGGGTCGCGGGTGAGCAGTTCCACCCAGCCGAGCGCACCGGGCTCGTTGAACACCCCGGCGCCCCGGAAGGCGCGGGCCTGCCAGAGGATGAACACCGCGCCGGACGGGTCGGCGGCCACCGAGAACCGGCCGAAGTCGAAGACGTCGCCGGGGTCCTTCCGGACCAGGCCGCCGCACTCCTTGATCCTCGCGGCGGTGGCGTCGGCGTCGGCGACCGCGATGCAGACCGTCCACGCGATCGGCTGCTGCGGGGCGTAGCGCGGGGTGATGGCGGCGGCCGGGACGCCCCGGACCAGCATCTGGGTGTAGTCGCCCTCCCCGGGGCGGGCCGTGTCGTCCGCCTGCCAGCCGAAGAGCTCGGTGTAGAAGGCCCGGGCGGCGGCCGGATCGGAGGTGCCCAACTCGGTCCAGCAGGGGGCGTTGGTGGTCACGGAGGTCTGCTTCATGGCGTCTGTCCTCGCAGCTTGCTCGGGAACTCCCGGGTTTTCGGCGCCTCGGCCCCCGCACCTCCAGGCCCAGCATGCGGGGCGGGGCGGAGCTTGGCGGGCGGGGTGGGCCGAACGGGCGGCGAGACGGGCGGGCGAACAGATGACAGATGACAGCTGACAGATTTCGAAATCTGTCAGCTGTCATCTGTTATCTGTTCGCTGTTATCCGTTAGCTGTCGGCTGTCGGCTGTCGGCTGTCGGCCTTCGCCCGTCAGCCGCGCACGGCCCTCGCCACCGGGATCCACAGCTCCGCCTCGGCGTCGGCCGTGCCCGGGACCGGGCTGACCCGCAGGATCTCCGGACCCGGCCGGGCCTCGTACGGGTTGGACGGGAACCACTGGCTGGCCACGTCCCCCCACATCTCCTGCAGGGCCTGCGGGAACGGCCCGGAGTTGGTGAACACCGCCCAGGTGCCGGCCGGGACGTCGAGCACGTCCAGGTCCGCCGGGACGGCGACCCCCTCGCGCGCCACCACCGCGTGCCAGTAGTCGAGTTCGGACCCCTCCTCGCGGTTCGGCGAGAAGTCGTCGCTCACCGACAGGATCCCGGCCGGGTCGTCCCCGGACAGCTCCGCGATCCGTTCGACCGTCTCCTTGCCGAGGCCCTTGATGAACTCGGCGATCCCCGGGTTGATCCCCAGGTAGATCAGGGTGACCCGGGCCTTCCTGCCGACGATCCGGAAGTCCGGCTTCTCGACGATCCGGTATTCCATACTGCTGCTTCCCTCCACGATGAGTCGGAAGGACATCCGGGGCTGGGAGACGAGCACCGCGCCGTCGCGCCGGGCCTCGCCCGGCCCGACTCCGTGCATGGCCCGGAACGCCCGGGCGAACGCCTCCCCCGAGGAGTACCCGTACCGGACCGCGATGTCGAGCAACGTCCGCTCGCCGCCCAGGACTTCGGCCCCGGCGACGGTCAGCCGCCGACGCCGGACGTACTCCGACAGCGGCATCCCGGCGAGCATCGAGAACAACCGCCGGAAGTGGTACTCCGACGTCATCGCGATCCGCGCCAGCGCGGCCACGTCGACCTCGCGGTCCAGGTCGTGTTCGATCCGGTCCATCGCCCGGTTCAGGTGCTCCAGCACGCCAACCCCGTCCTTCCCTTACTGACCTTCACCGTAGGAAGGACCCACCCTGCCGCACCCGACAATCGGTGCCCGCTCCGGTCGGGTGCCGGGCTCCGATCGCCGGGTGCCTGGTGCCTGGTGCCTGGTGCCTGACCGATCGCCGGGTGACGGCCGTCAGCGGCTCAGATCAGGCCCTGGGCCAGCATCGCGTCCGCGACCAGCTCGAAGCCGGCGATGTTCGCGCCGACCACGTAGTTGCCCGGGTGGCCGTAGCGCTCGGCGGTGGTGAAGCAGGAGTCGTGGACGTGCTTCATGATCCCGGCCAGCCGCTCCTCGGTGTGCTCGAAGGTCCAGGAGTCGCGCGAGGCGTTCTGCTGCATCTCCAGGGCGCTGGTCGCGACGCCGCCCGCGTTCGCCGCCTTGCCCGGACCGAAGGCCACCCCGGCCTCCTGGAACACCCGCACCGCCTCCGGGGTGGTGGGCATGTTCGCGCCCTCGGCGACGGCCAGCACCCCGTTGCGCACCAGCGCCAGCGCGTCGGCCTCGACCAGCTCGTTCTGGGTGGCGCAGGGCAGCGCGACGTCACAGGGCACGCCCCACACGCCCGGGCCCTCGACGAACCGGACGTGGCCGCCGCGCAGTCGGGCGTAGTCGGAGACCCGGCCGCGCCGGACCTCCTTGACCTCCTTGAGCAGGTCGAGGTCGATGCCCTTCTCGTCCACCACGTAGCCGGAGGAGTCGGAGCAGGTGAGCACGGTCGCGCCGAGCTGCTGCGCCTTCTCGATGGCGTAGACGGCGACGTTGCCGGAGCCGGAGACGACCACCCGGCGCCCGTCCAGGCTCTCGCCGCGGCTGTGCAGCATCTCGGAGGTGAACATGACGCAGCCGTAGCCGGTGGCCTCGGTACGGACCTGCGCGCCGCCCCAGCCGAGGCCCTTCCCGGTGAGCACGCCGCTCTCGTACCGGTTGGTGATCCGCTTGTACTGGCCGAAGAGGTAGCCGATCTCCCGGCCGCCGACGCCGATGTCCCCGGCCGGCACGTCCGTGTACTCGCCGAGGTGGCGGTACAGCTCGGTCATGAAGGACTGACAGAACCGCATGATCTCGGCGTCCGAACGGCCCTTGGGGTCGAAGTCGGAGCCGCCCTTGCCGCCGCCGATGGGCAGGCCGGTGAGCGCGTTCTTGAAGATCTGCTCGAAACCGAGGAACTTGACGATCCCGAGGTTCACCGAGGGGTGGAAGCGCAGCCCGCCCTTGTACGGGCCGAGGGCGCTGCTGAACTCCACCCGGAAGCCGCGGTTGACGTGGATGTCACCGGAGTCGTCCGTCCACGGCACCCGGAACATGAGCTGCCGCTCGGGCTCGCAGATCCGCTCGATGATCCGGGCGTCGAGGAGTTCGGGGCGGTGGGCGAGCACCGGCGCCAGGGTCTCCAGCACCTCGTGGACGGCCTGGTGGAACTCGTCCTCGCCCCGGTTGCGGCGGACCACGTCCGCGTAGAGCGCCTCTATCGCGCGCTGCTCGGCTTCGAAGGAGCCGGGGGCGGAGGCGTGGGGGGTGGCAGGGGTCGTCGACATCTTCAGGACCCTTCCGTGGTCGTCGATGGGCGTGCGCAGTGTCCCGACGGGCCTGAGGGACGTGCCCAGGAAACGGCGCCAGTCTCGCAGTGTCCACACCGCGGGTCCCGCACCATCCACATGCTGGAAGCCCTGGTGGGAACAGCCGGGGCTGATGGGGTGTTGTGCGCCCCGGTGGTCGAGCCGGGCCCCGGCGGCCCCTAGTTGTTCAAATTGGAACTACCTAGTACGGTCGACCTCCGATGCACCACGACCCGTTCGGGTCCGACCGCGTCCGCCCCGGTCCGCGCCGAACCGGCCCGGCCCACCCCCGATCCACGGAGGCCCACCCATGCCGCAGCCCGGCGCCGCCACGGTGCGCTCGCGTGTGCGCATCCCGCTGACCTTCCCCGACGGCTACCGCGCCGACGCGGAGGTCTCCACCTTCCACGGCCTCACCGACGGCGCCGAGCACCTGGCGCTCGCGCTCGGCACGGTCCCCGAAGGTGGCACGCCCCTGGTGCGGCTGCACTCCGAGTGCCTGACCGGCGACGTCTTCGGCTCGGACCGCTGCGACTGCGGGCCGCAGCTGCGCGAGTCGGTGGAGCGGATCAGCGAGGCCGGCGGGTACCTGCTCTACCTGCGGCAGGAGGGCCGCGGCATCGGGCTCTACAACAAGCTGGACGCTTACGCCCTCCAGAGCGCGTAACCAGACTGCCACCTCCCCGGGTGCGGGTGCGCGCCGCTGACCGGAGAGTGAGAGCATGGCGCGCACGGCAGACGATCAGGTCCGCTACCTGGACCTTCTCCTGCGGAAGTCGCAGATCGTCCGAGGGACGGCAGCCCGCGACATCCTGTCCCTGAAGTCCCAGGAGACCCGGGGCCGCGCCTGGGGTAAGCGCAACGGCTACACGATCCGCCGGATCTACCGCGAGAACCTGTCCGCCTACAAGCCGGGCGTGAAGCGGCCGGACTTCGATGATGCGGTTCACGCGCTGCTCGAAGGTGAATCGCACTGCCTCTGGGCCTACGACTCCTCGCGGTACAGCCGCAAGGGCGCGGGCGACGTGCTGAAGATCCTGGACAGCCCCGGCAAGCGGCTGGTCTTCGATATCAACGGCCTCGACACCGAGCGTCCCGAGGACCGTCGCCGGATCATTGAAGACGCCGAGCGCGACCGTGAATACAGCCGCGTCCTGTCCGAGAAGGTACGGGACACCAAGGCCGAACAGCGCGACGCGGGCAAGTGGCTCGCCACCGTGCCGTACGGGCTCAAGGTCACAAAGAAGCGGAAGCTCAAGGGCGACAAGTGGTGGCCGGTCGTTGAGCGCATCCACAACGAGGCGGCCCAAGGGAAGTCGCAGCGGAAGATCGCGGCCGGGCTGACCGCAGACGGGTTCACCGCACCTCGCGGCGGGCCCTGGCGGGCGACCACTGTTGGCAAGATCCTCCGGAATCCTGTCTACCTGGGCTGGCAAGTGGTGACCGTCAAGGGTGCGCCCGTGGTCTACCTCAACGCCAGGGGGAAGAAGGTGCGGGTCTTCGCCAAGGGCTTCGACGGCATCCCGCAGGCAGTCTGGGATAAGCACCGCCGGACAGCCGCCGGAGTCGAGCGGCCAGCGGGCTTCGGCACTGATCGGGCAGAGGACCAGGCTCCTGCCGAGAACAACCCCGTCGCCGGCCTCACCTGGTGCGCTGGGGGTGGCTTTGTCGAGAAGACGGGGCACCGTGCAACGTCTAACGGGAATGCCTTCCGGTGCGCCGCAAACCTCGCGGGGATTCCCTGCGAGGAACCGTGCACCGCTACACGCGATGGCGTGCTGCGCGTCGTGCTCGCCGCATGGAAGAAGCGCCTGGCAGCGGAGGACCCGCTGGACCCGACCATGCTGGCTGTAGGTGAGCGCTGGGTTGCGCTCTCTCACCCGACAGAGAGCAAGGCTGAGGCCGATGCTCGGGGCCAGCTCAAGGTCGCCCAGGAGGCGGTCGCCCGGCTCGACCGCTTGAACGCCGCTGGAGCCTATCCCGGTCGCGACGGCGAGACCACGTTCGTCAAGCAACGGCGGGCGTCAGTGTCCGATGTGGAGACGGCGCAGAAGGAATGGGAGAAGGTGGCTCAGCCGACCGGCGACGTCTCCGTCCTCACCGACCCCGACCGCTGCGCGGAGCTGTGGGACTCCTCTGACGACACCTTCCGAGGTCAGCTCTTGCGGCTGGCCATCGACAAGGTCTTCATCCGGAAAGCCGACTACTCCGGCCAGCGCGTGACACCGCAGCGGATCGTCATCGAGTGGGCGAAGCCACGCGGGTGGAAGCCGCCAAAGAAGGAGAAGGACGAGAAGCCCGGGGCGGGCGAGTCCTGAAACGCACAAAAGGCCCCCGGTCAGCACTGTGCGAACAGTGCCGGCCGGGGGCCTTGGCGTGGGTCGGGTAGGTGTCACCACCCGACGGACTCGATGTCGGTGGCGAGGTCGAGCGCTACGTGCTCCGGAAGGGGGAGGACTGATCGGGTGATCTGGCCGGGCAGGGTGTGCTCGGTCTCGATGACGATGACGCGTTCGCCTGCGGGGGTGCGGGCTTCGTAGGCGCGGGCAGCCTGGTGGACGACGGCGTGGATCACGGGGAGGGTCATGCCGCTCCCTTGAGGAGGTAGTTGGCCATGGCGATTTTGGAGGCGACCCCGGCGTCCGGTCCGAGGAGTTCGGAGGCGCGCAGGAACGCGCGCTCGCGCTCTTCGGTGCCGGGCTGCGGCAGCATCACGTCCGCGAAGGTCGGCGGGTACGCCGGTATCTCAGGGACGGCCGACTGAGGGGCGGTGAGCATGTCGGCCAGGACCGGCTGCGGGAGGGCGGCGGGCGAGGTGGAGCCGCCGGCCGCGAGGTAGGGCAGTCCCGCCTGGCGGGCCTCCTCGGCCTGGCGGGCGGCCTCCAGTTCGCCGAGGCGCAGGGCGGCCTGGGCTTCCTCCTGGCGGACGCGCGCGATCTCCTGGGCGATCGTGCGGGACTGCGTGGCCGACTGGACCAGGGTGTTGCCCAGCGATTCGGCGACCTCCGGGTTCAGGTAGATGGAGGCGGTGGTCTCGCCGCAGTGGACGAGTAGGCCGATGTCGCCTTCGCCGTCTACGTGGGTGCGGGCGTAGTCCCGGGGGCCGTCGTACTTACAGGGGAAGCGCTGCTCGTCCGGGCGTACGGTCTCGGTTGCGGTTGTCATCGGGGTCTCTCTCCGTCTTCTAGGTGAACAGGGCCAGGAACGCCTGGACTTCGCGGGCGGAGTGCCCGCCGTCGTAGCGGACGCTCTGGCCGTCGTGGGTGATCTCCAGGCTGTAGCCGTCGCCGTCGTCGGGGGTGACGTGCAGGGTCGCGCCGCCGCGCAGGGAGAAGGTGCCGACCGGGTTCTTCATCACGAGGGCCTTTCCGTGGGGTTCGGAAGGCTTGAGCCGGGGTGGTTAACAGTGCGGCTCACGCGGTGGCCCGGAGCTTCTTGCGGGCGCGGGACCAGGTGGCCTTGACGCTGCCAGGTGTGGTGCCGAGGGCTTCTGCTATGCCGGTGGCGTCGAGCTTCCCCGCGTCGGTGAGCATCGGCGGGTTGCCGTCGAAGCCGAAGGCGAGACGTGCGACGGCGGCCTCGGTCGGCGACATGCCGGCCAGCAACTCGGCCGCCTTGACCTGGGCGGCGGCGGTGAAGCGGGCGCTGGTCTCGGCGTCGGCGGCGTAGTCGATGATCGCCCCGCTGGCCTGCTTGCCGCACTTGGCCCCGGTGACGCGAACCCCCTTGCACCGCACCGCGTCCCGGCTGATGGCGAGCGGGTTGAAGGCCAGGGACGGCTGGAGGCCGGTGCACCAACCGGCGGTGGTCGCGGCGGCGACGACCGGCTGTCCGTCCTTGGCGGCCAGGTGCAGGCGGGCGGTGCGGGGGGCGGTGCCGAGCGGGGTGTACTCGACCAGGTGGTCCGGGTCCTGTGCAGTGGAGGCTTCGAGCGCGCTGTCCGCGACGCTGACGATCGGCAGGGGGCGGGTGAAGGCGGCGGCGACGATGTCGGCCTGCTCCGGGGAGAAGCGGCGCTTGGGGTCCGGGTGACCGGTCATCTCTTCCTTCGCGGCGGTGAAGTCGCCGTCGGTGCGGGCGAGGGCTCCCATGAACGCTGCGGCGGCGTCGCGCGCCACGCCGGGGGCGGTCTCGCGGGTGGCGGCCGAGCGGCCGTCGAGCTTGGCCCGTTGGAAGGCGTAGGAAGTGAACTCGGCGCGGTTGTCGGCGTCGGTGTCCCAGGCGTGGATGGCGCGCCAGAAGCTCACCCGCATCTCCTGGGCGATGTCCTGGGCGGCCTGGTGGCTGTCGCCTTCCATCTGCTGGGCCCGCTTGCGGGATACGGACCGGGCGATGCCCTCAAGTCCGTTCAGGATCTCCTCGGTGGCCACCCGGCCCCGGTCGAGCCTGCCCATGCCGGTGAGGGCGGGCAGGGGCTTGGGGGTCTGTGCCTGACGGATCAGGGCAGGGGTGATGCAGGGCGTGGACATGAAGATTCCTTGGCATGTACAGAACATGAAGATGGGCGTGCGGTATCGCCGTGCGGCGGACCGCAAAAGGGCATGGCAAAGCCAGCGGCCGGCACTCAGGCCGCACTGGGGCATGGAGAAGCCCCTGCCGGTTCGGGTCAGCCGAAGGGCAGGGGCCTGGAAGTGCCTGACGTCAGGTCAGGCCGGTATTCAGACTCCCGGAGCACTGCGGCGAAGGGCCGCAGGGTTCGAGAGGGCGAGGTGGCGCGTGAACAGCGCCATGCAACGGGTGATGAGGAGGTGCAGGGCCCGCCTGAAGCGAGCCCGGCCCGCCTCTGGGCTCACGGCCCTATGGGTATGCAGGGAAGCTAACG
Source organism: Kitasatospora sp. NPDC001225 (assembly GCF_053597855.1). Taxonomy (NCBI): domain Bacteria; kingdom Bacillati; phylum Actinomycetota; class Actinomycetes; order Kitasatosporales; family Streptomycetaceae; genus Kitasatospora; species Kitasatospora sp. NPDC001225. The sequence continues at coordinate 90,396 of NZ_JBSFJC010000007.1, read as the reverse complement.
CGCGCAGCTCCACTTGCTCGATCTGGCGCAGGGGGACCTGGCAGGACAGTGGGCCGAGGTGCAGCATGTCCGCGTTGGCGATGCCGACTGCCCGCCAGAAGTCCCGGAGGGTCCGGGCGGTGGCGGTTTCCGCGAAGCGGCGGCGGATGCGGGCCATGCGGGCCAGGAGGCGGCGGACGCCCACGAGGGTGGTGCCGTATCGGCCCGCCATCACCACTCCTGCCCTCTGAGGGATGTACCCATATGCATAACTTTGCGTGCAGACAGTAGAGGCTGGGCGACTTCGCCAGCAACGTGAATCTTGGGGCCTTTGGTCTAGGCCGAAAGTCCCGATCATGTAAATAACCAGGCAACACTACGTAAAGTAATGGTAATGTGAGCCGGGTCTCACTTCCCGTGCTCGCGGAGGTACCGGGCGCCCTTGTCGAGGCGGGCGGAGGAGTCGCCGAAGTGGCCCAGGGCCGAGTTCTCGCCCCGGCACAGCAGCCTCCGCACGGCCTCGCCCTTCGGCTTGTGGTGGTCGTGGTCGACCACCAGGCGGTCCCCGACGGCGGCCTTCTGGCCGCAGATCGCGCACCGCCACCGCTGGCGACGGCCCATCCCCTCGTACTCGGCCAGGGTGATGCCATAGACCCTGCGCAGTCGGGCGTCGCGCCGTTTGCGGATCACCTGCGGGTCCTTGTTGGCCTTGTGGTTCGCGGCCTTCACGCAGGCGCGGCAGACGTTCGCCCTGCCGTTCGGGGCCCGCTTGCGCCGGCCGAACCGGGCGAGCGGCTGCTCGTCGTCGCACACCTCACAGAACTGGGTGAACTCGCTCTCGGGAGTACGGACTTCACGCCGCATAGGCCCACTCCTTCGGCAGGCCGTAGCCGTCGGCCCAGCTCGGCCCGTAGACCTCGGCGTCGGTGTCCAGCGGCACCCCGAGCAGCGTCATTCTCATGGCCTCCGCGCACGCGCGGGCGACGTCCGCGGCCTCCTTCTTCGGGGCAGTGCCCACGACCTCGTCGTGCACCCACATGGTCAGGTAGGGGGTCAGGCCCTGCTCGTCCATCCTGATCAGCGCCTGCCCCATCGTGTCCCGGGCCGTGGACTGGCAGGCGTACGCCACGCCCTTGTACAGCTTGTCGCGGTCCAGGTAGAGCCGCCGGCCGGTGACGGTGGTCAGCGTGCAGCCCTCCGCCAGTGCGACGCGCTGCATCTTCCGCGCCCACCGCTTGATCCCGGGGAACGCCCGGCCGTAGCGCTGGAGCGTGTCCCGCATGACCTGGACGTCCTGGCCGGTCTGCTTGGCCAGCGTCGCCGCACCACCCTGGTAGGCGGTGCCAAGTCCGGCGATCTTCGCCAGTGTGCGCTGCCCCTTGTCGAAGCCCTCGCCGTACATCATCTCGGCGGCAAACCCGTGCAGGTCCTTGCCCGCGGCGATGGCCCGGATCATCCGGGACTCCCCGGACAACGCGGCCAACACCCGCAGTTCGACGGCCTGCTGGTCGACGGAGAAGTAGACGTTCCCCGGCTCGGCGACGACGCAGCGGCGTACCTCCCAGCCGTGGGAGGGAAGCTGGGCCATGGCGGGGTCGGAGTGGGAGGCGCGGGCGGTGATCGCCCCCATGGGGTTGATCTTGGGGTGGATGCGGTCGAAGGCGTCGCGATTGTTCAGCATCGCCTCGGCGTAGGAGGTGGACCACTTCCCGGCCCTCTTCGCCCGCAGCACAGCGTCCGCCAGCGCATTGGGCTCGCGCATCCCCAGCCGCTTCCAGTCCTGGTCGAGATCCGCCAGCGGCAGCAGCACCTCCTTCGCCACCGACAGCGCCCCGCTGTCGGTCTTCTCCGTCAGCCGCTCGCCCATGCCGAGCAGCGCGGCGGCCACCTGGTCGGGGCTGTTCACCGAGGCCACGCCGAAGCGTGCCGCCACTGCGGAGTGCCGCTTCTTCTCGTCCGCGAGGCGGCCGACCAGCCCCTTGGTGTACTCGGGGTCGATCAGCATCCCGGTGCGCTGGAGCTTGGCGCACACCAGGGCGAGCCGGTGCTCGTAGGGCAGCAGCGCGGAGCGCAGGCCCTCGGCCTTGTACCGGGCCAGCAGCTTGGGCAGCAGCCGGGCGACGAGCAGGGCGTCGAGGCCGGCGTACAGCTCGTAGACGTGGTGCGAGAGGCCGATGCCTGCCCAGCCGTTCTCCTTCGTCAGGCCCATGCTGTTGAACACCCGGGTCAGGTCGCCCTGCGTGTCCGGCGCGGCCGGGTCGACGTACCAGGCCGACAGCGGCTTGAGGGACAGGCCCACCCCGCCCTCGAAGTCGTGGCGGCTGTCCAGGAGATGGGCGGCCACCCGGGAGTCCTGGGCACGCGGGTAGAGGTCTTCGAGCCGGACGCCCAGCTCGGAGTCGACCTTCAGGGCGTCGAAGGCAAGGTTGTGGGCGACGAGGTTCGGCAGGTTCGCCAGCGCCTCGCGTGCGGCCTCGCGGAACGGGCCGCCGAGTTCGACGGGCAGCACCCACGCCGTGTGGGTGTCGCCGAACTGGACGAGCCGTATTCGGTCCGTCCAGGCCAGGCCGGTGGTCTCGGTGTCGAAGCCGATCAGGGTGCCGGCGTTCGCGTGGCCGGTCCACCAGGTGCGGAACTCCCGCAGGTCGTCACCGTTCTCGGCGACCTTGATCTCGACTGGCTCTTGGGCCAGCCGGTACGGGTGTACCCGCATGTGCTCTCTTCCTAGTCGTTGGTGGTGTCGAAGACCCCCGGCCCGGCGGGCACCGGCTCGGCCGCGAAGCGGACGCCGAGCAGCACGCGGCCCTTGGTCATGCGGTGCTGGCGGATACCGCGCTCGTCCAGCGCGGAGACGAATCCGCGGCGGGTCCACGCCTTCTCGCCCTGGGCCTCGCACCAGTCGCGGTAGGCGTTGTACGCGTCCTGGCTGGGAACGTGGCTCCGGTCGTCGCCCGTCTTCACCAGGACGTCCGTCAGGAACTCCGCCAGCGCGTCCGAGTTCTCCTTGAACGCGCTGGTCGCCGTCTTGATGCAGTCGGGCTCCTTCAAGCCGTCCGCGTACCACTCCACCGCTCCGGCGACCGCCCACGCGGCGATGCCCTCGGCCTCCTCGCGCAGCTCGGCGAAGATGCCGTGGTCCCTCTCCTCCGGCGCGAAGTACCGGTCGAAGCGGACCAACTTCACACGCCTCCACAAGCCTTCGTCCTGCGAGCGGAAGGCCGGGGTGTGGTTCGACGCGAGCCACAGGAGGAAGGTGGGCTGGTAGGTGAAGAAGTTCTCCCGCATGAACCGTGCGGTCAGCCGGTCGCTGCCGGTCGCCCGCTTCAGCACCGACTCCGACATTGGCTTGCCCGCCTCGCCCTCGCTGGCCATCACCATCCGGGCCCCGCGCAGCGCGGCCAGGTCGGCCGGGATGCTGGAACCCCGGTCCTCAAAGGTCTCGAAGCGCGTCGTCTCCGACAGGTCGCCGAAGACGTGCGAGAGCGTGTCCAGGAACACGCTCTTGCCGTTCGCGCCGATCCCGACCAGCACGGCGAACGCCTGCTCCGCGGTGCTGCCCGTGATGCCGTACCCACACAGGCGGCGGATGTAGGCGGGCATCGACGGCTCGGTGGGGAACACCTCGTCCAGGAACCGCAGCCACCGCTTGGCCTTCGCCAACCGGTTGTAGTTCCACGGCAGGGACTTGGTCAGCATGTCCGCCGGATCGTGCGGCTGGAGCCCGCCGGTGCGCAGGTCCACCGTCCCGTTGGCGAACGACAGCAGGTGCGGCCGGTTGTCGAAGTCGTCTACTTCGCAGTGGACCCCGCGCACCGACGCCAGCTCGCGCATCAGGTCATCGATCCTTCTCGCCATCGTGAAGCCGCGCGCGGCCTTGGCCAGCGGCAGGGCCGCGACCTGCTTCTCGTACTCCGCCTCCAGCGCGTCCCCGGCGAGCTTCAGCGCCAGGGCCTCGCGGATGACCGCCTTCTCCCTCGCCAGCGTCTCCACCATCGCCGCCCCGAGGTCGTGGGCGGCCTGGCGCACCAGCACCTCGTTGCGCACCCAGTGCGTCCCCGACCACACATGGAAGCCCACGCCGTCCGCGTACTTGATGCCGCCCTTCGTGTACTGCACCAGGGCGTGGGCGTTGACAATGTCCGAGGCCCCGTAGCGGGACGCCGCCTCACGGTAGGCCGCCACCGCCTCGGCCGGCGGCAGCGTCAACGCGGGCCGGTCCGGCTCGTACAGGGTGGTCAGGCTGTCGATGGCGTAGGCCGTCATCGCTTCTCTCTCCATACTGCGTAGTCCTTGAAGCCCTCGGGCAGCGTCAACTGCCGGGCGTGCACATCTCGTTCGTGGAGGGCCGCGAGGATGGTCCGGGTGAACTCCCGGCCGGAGCGGTCGTTGTCGCCGCACACCCGCACATCCCGGCCGGCCAGCCCTCTGGCTAGGCTGTCCAGCGTCGCGGGGTCGTTGTTGAGCAGCGCGGCCCCGCGCACCCCCACCGCGTTGTAGCCGTCGGCGACGACCGCCAGCGGGTCCGACAAGCCCTCGGCGACCACCCACGGCGCGGCCGGGTCCGGGCCCGGGAACACCCCGTAGCGCTGCCACTCGAAGCCGTCTGGGTTCCCGAGGGAGATCCACCGGCCGGGGCAGCGCCCCGAGAGGTCCCGGCCCTGCGCGCCCCTGGCCACCCCGGCGAAGTCGTGCATGGGCACGACGAGGCGGGGATACCGGACGAACGAGGTCGGGACCCAGTCGGGGCATGGTTGCGGGCCGAGCCACCAGCGGAGGCCCAGCCGGTTCTGTTCGACCAGGGAGAGGCCGAAACGTTTCTGCGCGTAGGCCGCAGCCGGGGTGGCGGCGTCACCGGCAGGCAGGCTGTCCAGCCACACCCGCAGCGCCGCTGTCAGGAACGGCGAGACCGGCTCCGGCCGGGCCTCGGCGACGGCGACCAAGCCCTCGCCGTCCACGTTGAACAGCTGCCTCGGCAGCAGGTCCATCCCGGCGACGATGTCCTCGAAACGACACCCGGCACGGCAGGCCAGGCCCACCATGCCGGACGTCTTCAGGTTGAGCCACAGCGACGGCTTCCCGTCGTCGTGGGCCGGGCAGCGGGCGACCCACTCACCGGGCTGGTAGTCCCGCCACTCCTCCAGGCGGTCCAGGATCGCCGACATCCGCACAGCCCTCTCCTCTCTCTAGTAACCGGCCTCCCGCAGGGCCTTGACGATCGCCGCGTGCGTGCGGATGGACGTGACGGCGTACCCGTCCTCGGTCCGGGCCCGGGGCCGCTTCACGTAGGCGACCCCGAAGGGCAGGCCGGCGTTCTTCGCCTCGGCCTCGGCCTGGCGGACGTAGGCGGCGAGGTCGTATGACTTCTCGGCCTTGTTCTCGCCACAGAACGGGCGGACGTTCAGGTCGCCGATGTCCGCCGCGCCCTCCTGGACGTTGCGGCGGACGTTGTCCGGGTCCAACGGGTCCTTCCAGCGAACGGAGCGGTCGCCGTCCTTCCAGTCCGGCCGGTACTGGCCGAGCTGTTCGTTCAGGTAGTCGGCCACCGCGGATTCCCAGGCGGTGCCCTTCGCCTTCGCGCGGTTGGGCACTAAGCGCTCACCACCGTCAGGGCCGCGCCCCGGAAGACGGCGACCGCCGCGGCCTGCCAGTAGCGCAGCCAGTCGGGGCGCTGGCGGGCGTCGTGCAGGAACACGATCGTGTCGCCGGGCCCGGCCGTGTAGAGGTCGCCGATCGCCGGGGCGATGCCCGGACCGATGCGGTAGGTCACATGTCCTCCTGGTCACGGGGTTCGCGGAAGTCGGCGACGTGGGCCGAGTCGGAGGCCCGCAGCACCCGGGCGGCGGACGCGCCGTCGGCGGCGAGCGCACGTGCCCGGCCGTGCAGGAAGGCCCGCCGCTGCTCGGGCGGGACCTTCCACAGCGGGGTGGAGTAGTCGGTCAACGGGCCGTCCCCTCCTCGGGCAGATGCGCCCAGGAGGTCCGCCGCGCGATGTGGCGGCAGGCGCGCTCGGAGATGCCGAACGCCTCCGCGAGCGCGGCGAGGCCGGCGCCCAGGTCGGCCGCGCGCCGGATCGCGTAGACCTTGCGCTCGGTGAGCTTCGCCTGCGAGTTGCGGGTGCCGGCCGACGGCGGCCGGGGCGACTCACGGAACGCCATGCGCATGATCTCCTGCGCCCGGTCGACATCCGGAAGGGGGTTGACGAGGCGGGCCGGAACCGGCCCGGTGGGGGTGGGGTGGTGCACGGGGGCCTTTCTCATCGCGCGGTGCCCAGGGCCGCCGCCAGATCGGTGACGGCGGCCATGCTCCGCAAGTAGGCGTGGTTCGTCTCGTCGGGGTTGCTCAGGGACTCCAGCGACTCGACCAGGCGCGTCACCGCGTCCGCGACGGGATCGGGGACGCGGTCACCGATGTCCGCCGTGGCGTCGAACATCCTCATGAGGAAGGTGCCGACGTGCCGACCCTGCGGCACCGGCAGCAGCCGCACCGTGGGGTCGGCGGCCAGTTCGGCCTCGGCCTGCTCCAGCGTGATGTCGCCCGGCTTCCCGGCCTTCGGCTTCGGCGGGTTCGCCTTGCGGTAGAACTCCGTCCACGTCTTCGCGGCCGGAAGATCCACGTCCACGCCCGGGGCCAGCTCCTCGCGCGGCGGGACGTGCCCCGCCTCGGCGAGCAGGTCCCACGTCGAGAGGTATTTGGCGACCGTGGTGTGTACCTTGCCTGCGGCCTTGGCGAATTCTCGGGCGCTGACCTTGGCCATTTCTGGCCGAGGTCCGCGGGCCCCTTGCCCGGTTCCGGATTCCACGCATCGTGCGGCGAGCATCGCGAGGAACGCCTTGTTTCCTGCCTTGCCGAACAGTTCGGCGTCCTTCTCCCACGTGCTCACGGGTGGGCTCCCATCGCGTGGACGATCACCTGGATCGCGGCAGCTATGTGCTCCGGCACGGCGACGTTCACGAAGCCCGGGGCGAGCTGTGTCACGGCCGGTGCGGGGGCCGGTACCCGGGCGGGGCGTCGGGCGTCGGGCAGGTCGCGAATCGCGTTGGTGTAGCGCGATGCCAGCTGGTTCCTGCCCGCCGCGACGACGTAGAGGATGCCGGGGCCGGAGAGGATTCCGGCGCGCGCGGCCAGCTGCTCGAAGGTCAGGCCGGTGCGCTCCCGCTGCTTCAGCAGCTCGTCCCGACGCATACGGGCGGGGGGCATGTCCGCCATCAGCGTGATCGCGGCGGCCGGGCGGATCTCGGCGGCGACGGACTTCTTCGCCTGGGCCTTCACCGCGGCCTCGGTGCGGCCCAGCAGCCGGGCGATCTCGCTCCAGCGCACGCCCTGGGCGCACAGGTCGCCAAGACGGCGTGTCTCCGAGAGTTCCCACGGCATGCGGTGGCGGTGGTGGTCGGCGGGCGGCAGGACCGCGGTGGTGGCGGTGCAGGGGTACATGGGTTTCTCTCTCCAGGGAAAACAGGGGCGGGACCGGCCCCGAAGGACCGGTCCCGCTGGTGGTGCTGGGTGGAGCGCCGGTTAGAACGGCGGCTCCTCCTCGATGGCCATGGCCGGGGTGTCGGTGAGCGCCAGCTCGTAGGGCTTGATCACCTTGGCGGTGAGCTTCTGGTAGTCCACGTCCCGGCCCGCCTTGCTCACGTACTGGACGCGCTCGTTGATCAGGTGGACCAGCGACGGGCCGCCCGAGCGGGCCAGCGCGCCCTTCAGCGCGGGCAGGTCGGCGATCATCGACCAGCCCGAGGACTTGTAGCGGAAGCGGCCCAGCTCCATGGCGTGGGGCAGCGTGAAGTCGATCTCGATGCTGGGCTTGGGGCCCCGCTCCGCCTTCGCGCGGTCCTTCAGCTCGGCGATGGTGCCGGGGCAGCGGCACGGCACGCCGACGTCCTCCGGCGGCGACAGGAAGACACGGGTGTCGCAGTGGTGCGCCAGCTTGCCGTTCACCCACTGCTTGAAGTCCAGCTTCACGGCCTCGGGGCCGTCGATGACGGCCTCCACCCGGTCGGCGTTCGTCTTGACCGCCATGGCGTCCTCTGCCTCGGTGTCCCGCTCGTACGGCTCGCCGCCCAGCAGCTCGGCCACGGCCTCGGCGGTGGCCGGCAGTGCGGTGGTCACCATCCACTGGTGCTGGGCGATCGGGAAGCCGCCGTCGGGGGCCGCCTCGTAGTTGCGGAAGACGCCGGCCAGGTCCGGGCGGGAGTTCGCCTCGGCGCGCTCCGCGCGCTCGGCCAGCTCGGGGTCGCTGTTGAAGATGTTGTCGAGTGCGTCGCTCAAGGGCATCCGTTCTGTCGGGAGGCGGGACCGCCGGTCGGTCGGCCCCCGGGTTCACGAGAGGTGAGCCGGGGCGGTTAACACCGTCCCGCTCTCCGTGCTCATGGGGGTTGAAGCGGGGTGGTTAACAACCCGGGTCAGGCGGCGCGGCGGGCGGTGCCGGTCTGGCGGCCGGCTTCGTTGGCCCAGGCGACGCGGCCGATGATCCCGGCGTCCGAGGCGCGGTCGTCGGTGAAGCGGCGGCGCAGGGTGAGGAACCGGTCGAAGACGTCGCGGTCGATCTTGACCGGGCGGAACTCGGCGCGGGCCGGGGTGATGTGCAGCACCGCTCCGGCGTCGACCTTCGGGAACGGCTGGATCTTGCGGTCCACGGTGATCAGGTCGTCCGCGTGGGCATAGGCCGCGAGCTGCGCGGCCACGGAGGTGTAGACCGACTTGGCGGTCTTCAGGTCGCCCAGGACCGTCTTGCCGTTGATCTTCACCATGAAGTCGAACGACCCGGCGTACTCGTGCTCGCGCGACCAGGCCACGTCCTCCGCGAACAGCAGCTCGGGCTGGTAGCGGTCGAGCCATGCCTCGATGTGCGGGACGTACGGCTCGACGTCGTGGTGCGGGTAGGGCACCTCTTCACCGCGCAGGCGCAGCTCGAAGTAGTCGTGAACCAGAGAGCCGACGTCGGCGCGCAGCTTGGTGTACCTCTTCGCCGCGAACTTGAGGAAGTCGACGGCGGCCTGCCGGTCCCTGCTGGCGATGCGCTGGACCACCTCCAGGTCGGTCACCGCGGCCTCGGCGGCCATGCCGGCCGCCCAGGTCTGGAGGAAGGGCTTGGCCTCCATGTTCAGGATGCTCGTCACCGAGGGGGCGAGGTCGCCCGACTCGGGGTGGACGTAGTAACGCGAGCCCTTCTGGTGGATCGTGCGGACGCCTTCGGACATGGGCTCTCTTCTCTGTGGCGGGGCATGGGAAAGGCCCGCCCCCGGCGGGGGCGGGCCGAAGGGCGGGCGGCGGTCAGGCTGCGGCGGCGAGCGAGGGCAGGGTCTCCAAGAACGCGGACACCTCTGCCCGGACGCGGGCGTTCGCAGCCTGCTCGTCGGCCTCGCGCTCGTCCTCGGTCAGCACGTCCGGAACGGGGGTGTAGACGAAGACGACGTTCTCGATGGCGGTTGCGGTACGGTCGATCGCGTCGTAGCGGTCGCGCAGGGTCATGTGGTGGCCTCCAGGGCTTCGCGGATTCGGGTGTGGAAGTCGGCGAGGGAGCCGGTGTTGGCGATCACCTGGTCGGCGTGCTCAGGGCCGAGCTGTTCGCTGGGGTGGTCGCCGTCGGGGGCGCCCCGGTCGATGAACCAGACCGTGAAGCCCGCCTCCCGCAGGACGGCCACCTCGTTGTCGAAGCGCACGTCGGTGACGACGACCGGCCGCTGCGACGCGGCGGCGGCCTTCACGCACCGGGTGATCCAGAAGTCCTCGGCGACGTGTCGGCGGACGCCCTCGGTCCCGAGGCGCTGCAAGAAGCGGCGGGCCTGCGGGAACTCGTCCTTCACCCGTTCCCAGCCGTAGCGGTCCACCGCGTCGGCCAGATACAGCGGTGCCGCGGCGTCCACGCCCAGCAGCTCGGTGCCCACCATCGGGTCGATGTGGTACGCCATCACCTTCAACGGGTCGGCCAGCGCGAGCCGGACGAACCCGTACTCGGCCAGCACGCCGGCCGCCGTGTCCTTCCCGGACCGCGCCCGGCCGATCAGGGCTACACCGTGCATCCGTGCTTCCTTTCTCCGTGGTCACCGAGGTTGAGCAGGGGTGGTTAACACGGTGCGGGAACGCGAAAAGGCCCCGCCCTCCCGAAGACCTTGAGTTCTAGGGATCGTTGCAACACCCCAGCTGGGGAGTGCAATGACCTTCGAGATTCGCAAGGGCCGGACGGTGGCCCAGGGAGCCAGGCGGCTCACGCGTGAGCGGGAGGCATACTTCCAGCTCGTGAAGCAGGGTGTGAGCTACGCGGAAGCCGCCCGTGCGGTCGGTATCAACCTCCGCACGGGAAAGCGATGGCGTAACGGCCGGAACCCTTCCGGCCGTTCCAAGGCGGCAGCACCGGTCAGACCGGTGCTGCCGCCTTGTGGCGTGTCCCGCTACCTGCGCGAGGACGACCGCGTCTACATCGCCGACCGGCTGCGGGAGAAGGCCACGGTCCGGGCGATCGCCGCCGAGCTGGGCCGCAGCCCGTCCACGGTCAGCCGGGAGATCCGCCGCAACCGCCATCCCGAGAACGGCCAGTACCGTCCGTTCGCGGCCCAGGCGCGCGCCGACGACCGCCGGCCCCGCCCGAAACCCGGGAAGATCAGCCAGAACCCCGAGCTGCGGGACGCGATCCAGGCGGGCCTGGACGAGCGGTGGAGCCCGGAGCAGATCTGCCAGGTCCTGCGCAGAACCTTTCCCGACCGTCCGGAGATGCACGTGGTCCACGAAACCGTCTACCAGGCCCTTTACGTCCAAGGCCGCGGAGAACTCCGACGTGAACTGGCCGGCGCCTTGCGAAGCGGACGCGCCCGCCGCAAGCCCCAACGCCAGGCCGACTGCCGCCGGCCCCGCTTCTCCGACCCGATGGTCATGATCAGCGAGCGCCCCGCCGAGGTGGACGACCGGGCCGTGCCCGGCCACTGGGAAGGCGACCTGATCATCGGCAAGGACAACGCCTCCGCCATCGGCACCCTGGTCGAACGCCACACCCGCTACGTCATGCTCCTGCACCTGCCGAACGGCCGCACCGCCGAGCACGTGCGCGACGCCCTCGTCGAGACCGTCCAGACCCTGCCCGCCCACCTGAAGCGGTCGCTGACCTGGGACCAGGGCGCCGAGATGGCCCGACACGTCGACTTCACCCTCGCCACCGACATCCCGGTCTACTTCTGCGACCCGGCCAGCCCCTGGCAACGCGGCAGCAACGAGAACACCAACGGCCTGCTCCGCCAGTACTTCCCCAAGGGCACCGACCTCGCCCTCCACAGCCCCGAACACCTCGTGTTCGTCGCCGACCAGCTCAACCGCCGCCCACGCAAAACGCTCGGCTGGGAAACCCCAGCCGAGCGCCTGCATAAACTCATCGCAGCCTGATCAACACGACCACGTGTTGCAACGACCCCTAGAAACCGCCGACGGGAAGACGGGGCCTCGACGGCGGGCGGTCAGCTCAGAACCTGCTCCAACGCGAGCAGGGCAGCCCGCGTCTCGTTGAGTTCCTGGCGGAGCCGGTCCTTTTCCCCGGCATCCGCGCCGTCGAACAGAGCACCGGTCAGCGCCGTGGCGAGCCGGTGGAGTGCATGGATCACGTCCGGACCATCGGCCGGCGCGATGGCCGGCGCCTCGTCAGACAGCAGCGCACCGAGCTTCTGGAGGGACGTCCGGCGGTTGTACCGATCGATCCGAACCTCCCGCTGCGCCTTCGGGATGATCTTGTAGTACTCGAAGACCTCGTCGGAGGACATCAGCCCCGGGAACTGGCGTGCGAGGCCTTCCGGCCCGAGAGAGAGGACGTATTGGACGCGCACAGGGGAGAGCGCACCCCGGACGCCCTGGAGGACGCTGTCGCGGTCCTTCTTGACTGCCGCGCGGACCTCGGGAGAGGACATTGGCGGGGCCTTCACTCCGGCGGTGTCCAGAAGGGTGGACATCCACTGTCGTGCGGCGTAGCTCTCACGGCGAAGATCCGGGCGGCCCTCGGCGTTGGTGAACAGCAGAGCTGTCTCGAACACCACCTCGGCGAGCGGGCCGAAGTCACGGCTCTCGCGCGCGGGGCCTACGAGTGGCACCGCCCGGTCCATGATCTCCTGCGCGCCAGGGAACTCCAGCCAGGCGGGCGCGGTCGGCTTCTTCGGGGGCATGGGTTCCTCTCGACTCGGGACGGGGACCGTTGTGCAACCAACGGAACCCGGCGTCCATTCCACCACGCCCTTCCCCGGAACGAGGAAATGGCCCCAGCCCGTCCGAAGACGAGCCGGGGCCCGGGGTTCACCGCTTGCTCTTCATGCCGTCGTCCTGCGGTGGGGCGACGGGAGCGGGGTCCGCGTGGGGGCACGAGCAGCACTCGGCGAGCGCTTCGGCGCGGGCGGCCTCGGAGTTGGCGGCGTCGGTCGCGGTGGTCACGACGTGCTTGCCCGCGGAGTGGCCGGCGGCCATCGTGACGATGATCAGCAGCAGGCCGACGACGCCTTCGTTGGTCTCGATCCCGGCGAGCGCGGGCACGACGGTGCCGAGCGCAGTGAGCGCTGCGGCCACGGCCGACCGCGCCTTCACGGGGTTCTCGGTGATCCAGCTCTTCAGGTCTTCGATGGTGCTCAGCCCTTCAGGCGTGCGACGACGTCGGTGATCAGTGCGGTGCCTCCGGCGAGTCCGGAGGCGACGACGCCGTAGCGCCAGCGCTCCAGGGCGCGGACGCGGTCTTCGTGGTCGCGGAGGGTCTGGTCGACGGCGTCGCTGCTCTGGGCGAGCGAGCGGACGTCTTCTCGGACCTCGACCAGGGTGTCGTAGATCTCACGGGGACCGATGTGTACCCCGCCGAGATGTTCGTCGGTAGTGATCAGTACCCCCCTACGTTCCAGGCGATCGCCTCGAACGAGCCGTAGGTCGCGTTGGCGTAGCGGACTCCGGCGATGATCGAGTCGACGGGGTTGAGGATGTTGCGGTGGCCGGGCAACGAGTAGGTGTCGAAGGTCGGGCGGATGGTCTGGAGGAGGCCGAACGTGCCGCCGTATCGGGCCTCGTTCGAATCCCAGTGGTTCTCGGCGAGCGGGTTGCCGCCGGACTCGACCATGGCGCGGTGCTCGATGGCCGCCGCGCTGGGGACCAGGTCGCCGTTCGCGCGCAGGATGTCCCGGGCCTGTTCGATCCACCCGGCCAGGTCGTCCGAGTAGCCGGTGCTCGACGCGGCCGGAGCTTCCTCGGCAGCCGGGGACGGGGCCGCCGGCTCGGCCTTCGACTCGGCCTTGGGCGCCTTCACGGCCGGGGTCTTCGGTGAGGCCGGGCGCGGGACGGGGGCGGAGCCGTCGGGGATCACGATGTCCTGGCCGGGGTAGATCAGGTCCGGGTTCGCGACGGTGGCCGCGTTGGCGGCGACCAGGGCTTCCAGGGTGACCCGGTAGCACGCGGCGACGTCCCACAGGGTGTCGCCCGCCGTGACGGTGTGGAGCGGCGGGGCGGTGGCCGTTGCGGTCGCGGTGGGCAGGCTGACGACCTGGCCGGCCTCGATCCGGTCGGGGTCGCCGAGCTGCGGGTTGGCGTTGACCACGGCGTCCAGGCCGACGCCGTAGCGGACGGCGATGGCGGACAGGGTGTCGCCGGGGGCGACGGTGTGGGTGGTCGCGCCCGGGGCCGGGGTGGGCAGCGGGTCCGGGCTCGGAGCGGGCTGCGGCGTCTCGGCCGGCCCGGGCTCGACGGGGGCCTGGGTCTCGCTCGGCTCCGATGCGGAGGCCGCCGGGGCAGTGGTCGGCGAGGCCGACGCGGCGGGGACAGTGAGCTGCTGGCCCTCGGTGATCCGGTCCGGGTTCTCGATCTGGGGGTTGAGGGAGAGCAGACCGGCCACGGTGGTACCCACGGCGACGGCGATGCCGCCCAGGGTCATGCCCCGGCGCACGGTGATCGTGCGGGTGGCCGGCCGGGGCGGGACGGTCGGCAGCGGTTCGGTGACCGGGCCGAACTCGGCGAGGAGTCGGGCGAGCTGCCTCGGGCCGGGGATGCCGTCAGCGTCCGCGCCGCCGTCGCCGAGCTTGAGCTGCCAGGCGCGGAAGCTCTCGGTGTCCGCGCCGCCCCACACCGGGCCGGGGCCCTGGCTGTAGCGGGAGCAGCCCGCGCGCACCAGGGCGCGGCCCATGGTGGTGATGTGCTCGCCGCGTGCGCCGGGGCCGTAGAGCTTGCCGTCGATGGTGACGGCTTGGCCGGTCGACGGGGCGGTGGTGCCGGTGCTGCCGCTGGTGGAGTAGGCGGGGCGGCCGACGCCGAGCACGACCGAGCGGGGGCGGGTCTTGCGCACGACGCAGCCGCCGGAGCCCTGGCCCGCGCCGGAGCTGCGGGCGGTGTTGCCTTCGACGGTCTTGACCTGCTGCCCCGGGGCGGAGTCCTCCAGGACGATGCCGACGTGGTCGGCGGTCGGGCCGCCGTCCCAGGAGAAGAAGACGATGTCGCCGCGCTTGAACGCGGCGTCGCGGCCGAACCACTGGCTCTTGTTGCGGAACGCCTGGACGTGGCTGGGGCAGTAGGCGAACTTGCCGACGGCTGTGGCCTCGCCGCCCTTGTCGGCGCACCAGGAGACGAACATGTCGCAGAAGGGCTCGTGGTTCAGCCCGTACCAGCGGCCGAAGGGGGTGTCGTAGTAGCGCCCGTTCGGGGAGAGGCCGCCCCGGTAGTTCTGGTCGGCCCACTTCAGGGCCTCGGTGATCACTGCTTCGCGGGAGATAGGCGGTCCTTTCAACAGGGAAGCCCCGCCCGGGAGTTCGGGCGGGGCCGCTGCGCGGGTTGCAGCTGTGGCTCAGGCGTAGCCGGGTGGGATGGGGACGGGGGTCCAGGTGCCGGCTTCGGTCGCGCCGGGGGCCTGGTTGAACGGGAGGGCCATGGCGACGCCGGGGTCGACAGTGCCTCCGCCTTCGGTGTCGGTGCGGGTCTGGAGGAGGACGCGCTGCCACTCGCCGGGCTGGCCTCCGCCCATCGGCAGCACCCAGTCCAGGCGGACCCAGCCGTTGTTGAGCGCGCCGCCGGTGTACTGCCACTCCGCGGTGACCGCGCGGGCCCGGTCGACGTCGAACAGCCGCAGCCAGACGTTCGCGCCGGTGCGGCTGGAGACGCGGCAGTCCAGGCGTAGGACGGGGTGGGCGATGCCTGCGGTGGGGATGGTGGCAGCGGCGCGCCAGGTGGTGGCGACGTCCAGGCCGGGGCGGTAGGGGGTCATGGGCAGGACCGCGCCCAGCGCGCTGGCGGTGCGTTCCATCGCGGACAGGCGGGTGTCGATGCCCTGGAAGGAGTCGGCGAGGGTGGGGCGGCCGTAGGCGGTCACGCGGCGGCCTCCAGTTCGCCCTTCACCCAGTCGTCCACGCGCTCGAAGATCGTGACGGGGACGAGGGCGAGGGTGGTCTCCTCACCGGTCCGGGTGACCTTGGTGTTGATCTCCTGGATCACGTACTCCGCGTCGATGCCGGGCCACTTCGCGGTGCGGGCACGCACGCGGATCTTGTGGCCGACACGCAGCTCGGCGGCGGAGTACTCGCCGCCCGGGTGCAGGGTGACCTCGGGGACGACGATCGGGAAAGCGCCGACGGCGATCATGCGTTCGGCCTGCGCGGTCAGGGTCTCGACCCGCACGACCGAGTTGTTCGTAGCGATGGACGCGAGGCGCGGGATGCGGCGGCCGCCCTCGGTTTCGAGCTGGCCGTTGTACCACCAGCTTTTGAGCTGGCTCCAGCCTTCGCCCGCGCCGTTGACGCCGGTCTCGGTGCACATCTGGTCGCCGTCGCTGGTGACGCTGGTGACGGTGCAGTTCGCCCCGTGCTCCAGGACGATGCCGGTGTCCTGGCCTCCGGCCGGGTAGAGGAAGCGGAAGTGGTTGCGGATCACGCGGGCGTCCAGGTCCCAGGCGAAGTCGAGGCGGAAGTCGAATCCCTTGATGACCGCGCCGAGCTGTTCGACGGCCTCACCGACGCTCTTCCACGCGAACCAGTCGTAGGTGCGTTCGCGCTTCATGGTGTCCAGGTCGGGGCCGAAGGTGAGCGCGCCGGGGCCGTTGCTGCCCCAGTAGCCGTACTCGCCGGGGGCGACCGGCGAGGGGTTGTCGGCGAATTGCTGGATCAACTCGCGTGCGATGGTGGTCTGTTCGCGGGGCACCGTGCCGGTGGAGTAGCCGAGGTTGATCGTGTTCCTGCGGTAGTACTCCCACAGGCCGACGCAGTCGAGCGTCATCTCCTCGGCGGCCAGGTCGACGTTCCAGGTCAGCAGCGGGCCGCCCCACAGGACGCGGGAGCCGCGCTGGACGTGGGCGGTGATCCGCCACGGCGAGATCAGTGACCAGTCGAGTCCGGCGAGGGGTTCGGCGGCCAGCGGCACGGTGAGGCTCGCGGAGCCGGGGGCGTTGAGGATGGAGCGGTAGTTCAGGGCCGAGACGGGCAGCTCGGCGAGCAGAGCGCCGCCCTTGAACTCGGAGAGGATCACGCGGTAGCCGTTGTCGTCCGTCATCAGGCCGCCTGGACGACGACGGCTTCGGCGTAGGACGTCCACGCGGTGGTGAGCCGGACGTTGTTGTTGTCCGAGTTGTCGGTGAAGACCATGGTGGAGACGTTGAGCGGGGTCCCGGCCGGCACTCGGACGGTGGCGCTGCCCCGGGCGTCGTGGGCGTCGCCGGCCCTCACGAACTGCGGGCGGCCCGCGCGACGGCGCTCGCCGTGTCCGGCGACCACGGGCGTGATCCAGCCCTCGCCGAAGTCGCCTCGATAGCTGACCTCGAACGAGACGGTGACCAGGCGCGGGTAGGGGGCGGCGGGGGCCGTGAACTGGTGCCACGCCAGCGTGCCCCACGCCCCGTCCCCGGCCTGGTACGAGGCGTCCAGGCGGACCGCACCGGGCAGCACGGGGGCGGTGGTGCCGGGGCCGGTGACCTTGTGCAGGGCGGTGGTGACCGAGTCGTAGACCAGAGAGCCCGCCGGAGCCCCGGCAGCAACCTGGGCGATGCCCTGGGCGCCGGCCGTGCGCAGGTGGCGAAGCGGGGTGGTGTCGAGCTGCCCGGCGACGACGAAGCGCTGGTCCTCGATGCCGGTGATTCCGGTCTGCGCGATACTCACCAGCGCGAGGCGCACCGAGTTGGACGGCACCTGCCAGTCCCTCGCCCCGGGGGTGGACTCGGCCAGCACCGCGATGGACCAGCCCTTGGCGCCCTCCTTGGTCACCTGCGCGCCGGAGGTGGCGGTGGCGTAGGGGGTGCCGTCTGCGGCGTAGGAGACGGGCTGCATGTACTGGTCCGCGGTGGTGCGGATGTCCATCAGCAGCGGCCCGGCGGGAACGGAGTCCGGATCGGCGAAGGCCACCACCAGGTCGGTTCGCGCGGCCTCGCCGGGCTTCGGGGTGGAGCACTGGAGCTGCACGGAGGTGTCAAGGTTCGCGAAGTGCACCGCACCCTTGTGGGAGACGGCCACGTCGTCGGGCAGCCACACCGAGCCGGCCGCCACGCTGACGCGCGGGGTGGGGTTGTCGACCTTCTCGACCAGCAGGGCGGTGGGCCCGGCGACGCCGACGTGGGCGCCCCGGGTCCCGCCGATCATCGTGCGCAGATCGAGCGCGTCGTAGCGGCCCTGCTGGACGAACAGCGGGGCGCGGAGTTCAGCGGCCAAGAGTGAGGGGTCCTTACATCCAGGCGGAGCGCCACTGCACATCCGCCGTGACCCCGTCGGGGCCTTCGAGTACGTCGAGTTGGACGGTGCTCGCCCCGGGCGGGACGGAGAACCAGGTGGAGGTCGGGTCGACCTGCCCGAAGCGCGAAGCGCCGTTGAGGGTGATGCGGCGGCGGCCCATGTCGACCACCAGGGCGTCACCGCGGCCGACCCGCAGTCCACGAAGCGCGAAGCGCTTGCGTTCGCCGTTGTGGACGAGGGTCAGCGACGGGTCGCGCACCTCCCCGGCGCGCGGGGTGAGGCGGACGACGGGCCAGGTGTCGACCGACCCGGTGTTGGTGATGTCCGGTGCGGCCCGGACGGCGGGACCTGTGCCCATGTCGAACGGGAACGTCAGCGGGAAGATCGGCCTACCCTCGCGCGGGGCGGCCACCGCCACGGTCGCGGTCGCCTCGTCGGCCGAGTACAGCCGGGGGTCGGTGGCGAGGAGTTCGACGGTGACGCGGCGGCGACCGGCGTGGAACTCGCGGTCCACGGTGACGGCGCGCTTGCGTACCCGAGCCATGATCCGCGCCCTCCCGCCGGCCACCCCCGGGAACGCGAAGGCGAACGGCCGCTCCGGCCCGCCGGGGGCGAACGCGGCCAGCAGGTCGGGGAGTTCGTGGTCGTCCAGGGCCAGCATGGTCAGCGTGACGGTGCGCGCTCCCATGTAGTCGGTGCCCGGGGTGAGGCCGTCGCGCTGAAGCAGTTCGGCGTCCGAGCTGCGGACGTCGGGGGCGTCCAGGAGGCCGGCCACCTCCTCCAGGACGACCGTGGAGTCCTCGCCGAGCAGCAGCCCGCCCCACGTCGCTGTCCACGGCTGGCCGGTGTAGGGGTTGTGGGCACTGGGCTGGGGACCTACGTCTGGAAGCTGCGGCGCGGGCAGATCCGGAAGGGTCCGGAAGACGGCTGGCTCGGACCAGGCGTCCAGGTCGGTGCCGGTGCAGTGGTAGCGGACCCGGTACTCGGTGTCCGGTTCCAGGGGCGGGTCGTCGCCGAGCGGGCCTTCGTCGCCGACGAGGGCTGTGCCCGGCCACTGGGGGTCTTCGGCGTCGTAGTGCGCCTTGCCCGTGGCGGTGTTGGTGGTCTCGACGTCCGTCCACGCGCCCGGCGTCTTCGTGAAGAAGACGCGGGCGGTGTGGGCGGTGACGTCGCCGATGAAGGGTGGGGAGAGAGCCCCCAAGCAGCTACCTCCCGGAGGTCTTCAGCTCCCACGCGATGGCCTTGCCGATCTCGTGGGGGTCCGCGTTGGTGCGGGCGTTGACGGTGATCTGTGCGCCGTAGCGCGCCCGGCCGGCGTCCTTGGACGCGGGCTCCGAGTGGCGCAGGCCGGCGGCGGCGCGCTGGCCGTAGCCGTAGGAGTCGAGCGAGCGAAGGCCGGTGGCGACGGGGCGAAGGGCCTGCTCCAGCGGGCTCGCGTACGCGGCGGCCGGCATCGCGGCGAACGCCATGACCGGAGCGGCCATCAGGGAACGCGGTGCGGCAGCCGGGGCGGCGGGCATGCTGGCCTTGAACGGGTTGAGCGAGCCGACGATGCTGGAGACGACGCCGGACACGGAGATCGACTTCATGCCGTTGACCAAGCCCTGGATCGCCGACTTGCCCTTGTCGAACAGCAGCGAGCCCAGGTCGCCGATCGCGGAGAGGATCTTGCCCGGCAGGCTGGAGACGTACGAGACGACCGTGCCGATGCCGTTGGACACGCCGCTGGCGATGTTCGACCAGGCGGAGGTGACGGCGTTGTAGCAGGCGTTCCAAGCGGACGACGTCCACGACTGGACGTTGTTCCAGCCCGACGAGACGGCGCTGCCCACGGCCGAGACCCGCGACGACACGGTGGACGTCACGGACGCCCAGGCGGACGAGGTCCACGACGTCACGGAGTTCCACGCGGACGACGTCCACGACGAGACGTTGTTCCACGCGGTCGAGACGGCGGAGGCCACGGAGGACGCCGCCGAGGACACGGCGGACGTCACGGACGACCACGCGGAGGCCGTCCAGGAGGTCACCGCGGACCAGGCCGACGACACGGCCGAGCCCACGGCGCTGGCCGCCGACGACACGGTGGACGTCACCGACGCCCAGGCCGAGGCCGTCCACGAGGTCACCGCGGACCAGGCCGCGGAGGTGGCGGCCGTCAGCCCGTCCCACGCCGTCTGGACGGCGTGCCAGGCGGCAACGGCGGCGACCGCCAGGGCGTTCCAGGCGGTCATGGTGATGTCGAAGCCGACGACCAGGGCGCGCAAGCCCAGGTCGACCAGCCGCATCATCGCGGCCGTGGCCTGGGCGTTGTCCTTGAAGACCTGGAAGAACTGCTGGAGGCTGCCCGCGAACCACGAGATCGACGCGGCGATCTCGGGCGAGAACTGGACCGCCAGGGAGGCGATCCCCTGGAGGAAGACGTCGAGCAGCCCGTTCAGCGGGGGCAGCAGCGCCTTGAGCCGGTCACCCCCGTTGGCCAGGACGAGGAAGAAGTCGCCGAGGCTGGCCCCGATGCCGACGAGCGCGGCCGGGAGGGCGTCGGTGAACGCCTTCATCCCCGCCGAGTTCATCGCCTCGGTGAGCTTGGGGAAGAGGACGTCGGTGAAGTCCAGGATCGACTTCACCATGGGACGTACGAACTGCGCCCCCGAGTCGAAGAACGACTTCAGGACCGGCTCGGCCTGCTTGAACCAGCCTGTGATGTCGCGAAGCGCGCCCCCGAACTCGGAGCGCATCAGCGCCGTCGCGGGCTTCAGCGCCGCCGACGCCTTCTGCATCGCCTCCTCGGCGTTGTCGCCGAGGGTCTTCATGTCGCCGGCCGCCGCGATCGCGGCCAAGCCGATCGGCAGGACCGGCAGCGCGGCCAGCGCCAGGACGGCGATCAGCCCGGAGGCGACGACCGTCACCCAGGAGGCGATGGCGGTGACCGCCACCAGCAGCGGCAGCGCCGCCGCGAGCGACTGGGCGAACCCGGCCGCCATGCCCAGGGCGCCCTGGGCGGCCGAGGTGATGCCCGACCCGATGCCCTGGAGGGCGGAGGCCGTCTGCTCGATGCTGAGCGTGAACAGCCGGCCGAAGGACCGGGCGACCTCCGCGGCCCCCGAACCGATGTCCCGCAGGCCGGACTTGATCCGGTCGAACCCACCCCTCGCGAGGTGGACGTTGACCCCCAGCCGCCAGCGGCGGCCGGTGAACGCCCGCAGCCGGGCCTCGGCCGGCGCGGTGTCAGCGTCGGCCGAGATCCGCGCTCGTCGCTCCCGGGTGAGCGCGGCGATCCGGGCGGCGGCCTCGCCGGTGTCGGCGACGACGTTGACCCGGACCTGGCGGTCATGGGTCAGCTCCCGCAACCGGGCGTTCACGCCCGTGGTGTCAAGATCGAGCTTGACGGAGAGCTTGGTGTACTTCTCCAGCATCTCCAGGTACCGCTTCAAGCGGTCCCGGAAGCCGTCGGTGTCCGGCAGGACGCGCACATGGACGCGCCCGGCCTCCTTACCGCCGGGACCGGCCACAGGCTCACCTCCTACGTGAGTCGGACCGGCGCGGGCCGGACCGGCGCGGTGGAGCGCGCGAGCACAGCCGCCGGGAGACGGATCGTTTCTGCAAGGGGGGAAGTTGGTTCGGCGAGCACGGAGCCGCCGCCCTCTCCGACCTCACGCTGGAGCGCGGCGGCGAAGGGACTGGTACCGGTCGGCCGGCGGGACTTCTTGGCGTACGGGCGCGGGTACGGCGACGGCTTCTCGACCGTGCGCGGGTTCTTCGACGCCTTGGCGACCTGGACGTGGGTGAGCGCCTGCACGGCGTCCACCAGGTCCGCGAGCACGTACGCCTTGGCATCCCAGCCCAGTGCCTCACGGCCACCGCGCAGGGCGGCCAGCGTCGCCGAGTCGTCGGGAAGGGTCCCGATCAGGGCGAGGACGAAGCGCGCGGAGTGCCGGCCCCGGAACCAGTCCAGGACGTCCACGCCGCAGAAGCGGCGAAGGTCGGCGGTGACCTCCGCGCCGTGCTCGTCCAGCAGCCTGATCAGGCCGCGGCTTCCCCCGGCGCGGCCTCCTCCATCCACCGCTCAAGGATCTTCATCTGCTCCGGCAGCGGCAGCGCGTCCACGGACTCCCGCATCGCCTTCTTGTCGGAGGCGACCGCGACCAGCAGACCGGACATCGCGTCGATGCGGCGCTCGTTGGAGACCTTATCGGACTGCACGACGTCCAGCAGCGCAAGCGCCGCCTTCAGGTCACCGCCGGGCAGCGCCTCGATCCGGCGCAGGCGGACCTTCTTGCCGCTGGCGGCGATGAACTTCAGGCCCTTGCCTGCGTGCGTGCGATCGGCTTCGGCCTTGAGGTCGGCGAAGTCCAGGGTGGTCAAGAGGGATGCCTCCAGGCGGTTTGACAAAACTTACTTAGAGTTACGAGAATCCTGCCGAGGGGCATTTGTGTCGTCGCCCTTCAGGCATCGGATGTTGGGAATGCATCCGATTCATCTCGTGTGCTATTTCCCCCCGAGTGCCGGTGCGCTCGGGGCTTGCTTCCAGGCGCATGCGAGTGATGCCTCGACCGGCGGTCGAGGAGAGCCCTGCACTCGAAGAGAGGCGCAGCCCAACAGTGCTGCACCTAGACGTTGGAGATGATCTTCAACGTCCGTACGAGAACCTGCACCGGCAGGTCTCGATTCGCCTACCGCTTGCGGTAGGTCGGGTCGAGCCTGCCCAAAAACAGGTCAACTCCCGATCTGCCGCCAGATCAAGGGAGTTGTAGTGCAGGTTCCTGGCTGGCTGGCGCCTGTCGTCCTCGGTGCCGCTGCGGTGGTTACCGTCCTCCGCGTGGTGCTAAGGCGCTGGATTCCGTCTCTGAGCGAGGATGCGATCATCTCGATTCGAGCGATCCGCAAGGTCCAGGCAGAGCTGCGAAAGGGCCAGGGACCGCCACAGCCGCCACTAGCTCACGAGAAAGATCAGGCAGCGGGTTGAAGGCCGGCGGCCAGGTCGAACACGGGGGTGACGCTGCCGAGCGGCGTGCTCTGGTTGAGGGCCACGACGGTGGCCTTAACCGGCATCTCGCCGAGCGCGGCGGGGTCCATGGTCACGGAGTCCGCGCCGATGATCGACGTCTTCGGGTAGTGCCAGGCGACGCACTTCGCACCGTCCACGGCCGCGATCATCAGTGCGCGATTCTGCGCGGTGGGGCTGGTCGGAATCGAGAACAGGCCCTTGGAGTCCAGGCCCTTGTCGGTGCCGTAGTACAGCTTGTAGGACTCCGCGGTGAAGTCGCTGAGGTTGATCGTCACGGCGTAGGTCTTGCCGGGGTCGGTGGTCTTCAGGCTCTTGTTCTGCCAGGACCCCAGTACCTCGGGCTCGTCGCCGTCGACCGACATCTCGATGCCGTTGTCGAGCGAGGTGTTGCCGATGGACTTCCAGGTCAGGCCCTCGGGGCCCCACTTGGTCGAGTCCTTCGGGTCGAAGCCCGGCTTGAGGTCGGGCAGCGCGGTGCCCGGCGGGGCGACGTAGATGTATCCGGTGCCCGGTACCAGGACCGGGGCGTCGTCAGCAGCCATGCTGACTCCTTTCCGGCCCGTCAGCGGGGCCTTGTAGCGATCATGTAGTTGGCCGAGAACCGGTAGAAGTCGGGTTGCGCCTCGGTCATCGGGTCGGTGGTCATGAACGGCCCCGTCGCCTCCCGGAACCGGGACAGATGGCCGTCGGCGTTGCCGAACTGCTCGAAGGTCAGGCGGACCAGGCCGGCGCGGGCGCGGCGGGCGAGCAGGGAGGCGTCCGCACGCGAGGTGGCGTAGGCCTGGACGGTGAACATGCCCTCGTCGATGAAGCGTTTGTCCTTCATCGTCCCGCCGACGCGGCGGGCGATCACCAGGCCGCCGGCCTCGCGCAGGGTGAGCTGCCAGTCGGTGGGCAGGTAGACCGCGCAGCGGACGCCGGGCAGGGCGGTGCGCAGGGCGTCCAGGACGATCCGCTCGGAGTCGGGCATCAGGTACGGCTCGGGGGTCACCACAGGGCGGCCTCCATCGCGTGGATGCCGTCCACGGGGCGTCCGGCACGCTCGTTCCAGCCGCCCCAGTTCTTGTGGGCGGCCAGCGGGTCTTCGTTGACGATGGAGTAGCCCTTGGCATGCCGCTTCACCTTCAGCCCGGCAATGAACTCGCCGGTCTCGATGTGCAACGCGGCCTTCGCGACGACACGGGCCTTGCGCTCCTCCGCCTCCAACTTGAGCGCGCCCATCACCCCGGGGAGCCCGGCGATCACGGAGTCGAGGTCAGGACGGATCTCCACCACTCTGGCCACCGCCTTCCACGATCACGGTCACGAACCGCATCCGGTCGGAAGCGCCGTGGTGGGCACGCGGGGCGTCCACCACGGCCCAGCGGGTCCCGGGGTCGCCGGGGTCTTCGAAGGAGACGGCGGACCACTTGTCGATCACCGTGCCCGGCGGGAAGACGATCTTGCGGCGGATCGGCGGGGACCAGCCGACCTGAGCACCGACCGGGGCCCGCCAACCTGCGGCGTCGCCGACCGGGGCGACCCACGCCGAGTACGTGGTGCTCGGCCCGGGTGCCGGCCGACGGTCGCCGTAGCCGTCATCGACCATGACCACGGTGTGGACGGTCACGCGGGTACGGCCGCGTTCCAGCAGGCTCACGCCGCACCCCAGGAGTCCTCGGGGTCCGGGAACGGGTAGCCCGCGCGCATCCCGCGCGAGGCGACCTCGCGGCGGGCCTGCACGGAGCGCAGACCACCGCGGCCTGCCGTCCGCTCGATCAGGGCGACCTCGCCCCGGGTCAGGGCGAGGCCGATCGGCGTGCCGTCCGGCATACGGTAGGAGACCTCGCCGGCCTGCTCCTGCACGTACCCCTCGGGGTTGCGGAAGCGGCGGTCGGCGACGGCCAGGGCCAGGGTGCGGATCACCGCAGGGTGCCGCTCGGGCGACCAGGCGGGGTGGCCGGTCGCGGCGATCACCCAGAAGGCGTCCTCCAGCGCGGCGCTCGCCCGCTCCCAGTCCGGGGTACCGGGCTCGGGGGCGGGCTTTCCCAGGCGCTTGAAGAGGTCGGCGACATCGAGCGCCACGCGGCCCCCTTACTTCGCGGCGGTGGCGGCCGGCTCGCCGGTGAACGTGACCTTGACGCCGCGCACCTTGACGATGTTCTTCGGGTCCTGCCAGTTGGTCTCGCCCTTCTTCAGGTCGGTGACCAGGGTGGCGCCCCAGTAGGAGGAGAGGAAGGAACGCTCCATCGCCGCGCCGGAGTTGTAGTCCTTGATCCAGCGCAGGGCGAAGCCCTCCGCGCTCTGCCGGCCGCCCTTCGCGGACTCCGGGACGGACGGCGCGCCGGAGACGAGCTGGATCGCGGAGCGGTGGAAGGCGTAGACGCCCAGCGGGTTGAGCTTGTCGTTCGTGGACTCCACCAGGCGGAAGCCGTGGATGCGCCCGAGGGTGCTCTCCTTCAGGGCCGCGCCACCGTCGGCGTGCTCGTTGGCCTTGAGGATGTTCGGGTCGTTGAGGAGGTAGAACGCGGCCTCGGAGCCCAGGACGACGGTCCGGCCCTCGCTCGGGATGTTCTCCTTGTTGAGCTGGACACGCAGGCGGGCGAGTGCCTTGCGGATCATCTGGCCGGCCTGCTCGTCGCTGCCCGCCTTGGTGAGGTCGGCCGGGATCTTCGCGGCGGTGGCGACCTCGGGGAACTCGGTCATCGCGGAGGCGACCTTGTTCTCCAGGCGCTCGGTGATGGAGTCGATCTGCGGGACCATGACCTGCTCGCCGAACGACAGGAGGTCAAGGGAGAGTTCGGCGTCGGAGAGGTCCACCGCGGAGTAGGCGTGGGTGTCGAGCTTGACCGTGAGCAGGCCCTCGTTCAGGTTCTCCGACTGGATCCAGGTGGAGGCGTCGTTGAACTTGCGCTTGGCGTCGATGGCCTCCTCCGCGCCCTTCAGGCGGGCGGGGCGGCGGATGTTGATGACCTGGCCGGTGGCGTTGACGAACTCGGACGCGGCCCGGCGGTCGAACATGCCCGCCAGGACGACGCTGTCCTTGAGGTTGGCAAGAGCCGCCTGGACGAGCTTGTCGGGGTTCTGGAAGGCGTTGGCCCGGTTGCTGTTGAGAGAGATAGCGCTGTTCCTCGGGAAGACGGAAGGCCGCCCCGGGACGGGACGGCCTCATGCGGTGCGGGTGGGGGTTAGAAGCCGTAGCGGCGCTTGCGCAGTCGATCGGCCAGGCCCTTGTACGGGTCGGGCTCGGAGTGCGGGGTCAGCCCGCCCGCGCCCAGCAGCGGCTTCGGCGCGGCGACGGCGGCCAGCTGCTCGGCGTGCGCCCGTACGGCGGCCTCGTCACCGCCCTGTACGAGGGCGGCGAGGACCGGCGGCAGGGCGTACTCGGCTGCGATCCGGTCCCGAAGCGCCTGCTCCTGGAGCTGGGCCACCTGGGCGCGCAGCTCGTCCGCTTCGACGCCGGCCTCCTGGCCGCGCTCGCGGGTGGCGTCCAGGTCGGCCTGGATCTTCTCGTACAGCGCCCGGTAGTCCGGCTCCACCGGCTTCGGGACGGCGCTCTCCTCGCCGCCCTCCGCGGCCGGGTCCGCCTCGGGCTCCGGGGTAGCCGGCGGGGTGTCCGGGTGGGCCACGCCGCCGGGGATCGCCTCGGCCGGGGTCGGGGTCTCAGACTGCTCGGACAATCTCTCTCCTAGGTCTTGGTGTAGTAGGTGCGCCAGTCCGCCAGCGAGCCGCCCCCGAAGTCCTTCCACATCCGGGCGAACCTGTGGTTCTCGGAGGGGAGTTGGTAGCGGCGGGAGAAGATCGGAACGGCCTGGCAGTGGCAGTGCGGGTGCGCGCCGAACGCGGCCGTGCGCTTCGACTTGTAGACCGCGCCGCGCGAGGCCATGAGCGCGCAGAAGTAGCAGGGGTTCGCGTCGGTCTTGCGGTAGTAGCCGATCGCCCCGGGGTCGTCCTGCAGCGCGGCGTGGATCGCGTCCCGACCGGCGTCCTGGACGAGCATCCCGCCCGCCCCCGTGCTGCCGGTGCGCAGCGACTCCAGGAACTCCTTCTCCCAGGCGATCAGCTCGGCGTCGTCCAGCGCGGCCGAGCCCCGGCCGGCGCGCTCGCGCTCGTGCCGGGCGACGCGGTCGGCGACCTGGTGGCGGAACGCCTCGGCGGCGCGCTCGGCCTCGCGGCTGAGGTCGGCGGCGGGGAAGGGGTTGCGGGTGTCCACGGGCAGAGGCGTCGACGGTCCGGAGCCGGTCCGCTTGCCCGTGAGCTTGTTGAAGTCGGCCCACAGGGAGCCGAGCGAGGAACCCGGGCGGTAGCCGGGGCCTCCGATCACACGGCCGGTCTCCAGCGCCCGGACCAGCCGGTAGAAGGCGACCGACAGCGCCCGGGAGGCCACCGCGGATTCGCGGATCGCCGCTGCGTACTCGGCTTCGAGCTCGGTCAGCGAGCTGGCGACGTCGCGGGCCTCGACGGCGGCCAGGGCCTCCGCCCAGCGGGCCGCGAACCTACCGGCCAGCGCTTCCTGCGCGAGCTGGTACGCGGCCACCGCCCGCAGGATCTCGGCGGACCTTGGAATCCACGCCACCGGCCGTCGCCTCCTTCTGCTGCTTCAGGGCCTCGGCTTCGGCCTGCTCCGCCTTGCGGGCGGCCTCCTCGGCGGCCTTCACCGCCTCGTCGATATCGGCCTGGCTGAAGCCGGGGACCTTGCGCAGCGCGACGCTCAGGGGGACGCCCTGCTGCATCAGCTTGACCATGGCGTCGGCGGCCTGCGCGAGGCTGCGGGTGGCCTTCTCGGCCCACTCGACCTGGCTCTCGTCCTGGGCGATCTCGCCCCGGCCGGCCGCGAGCGCGCACAGCCGGAACACCGACTCCCACGACTCGCCCAGCGAGTCCTGGAGCGTGGACAGGAACCGCTTGAAGCTGGTCTCCGCGGCTGCGAGGGCGTCGGCGCTCAGGTTCACCAGGTTCGACCCGGCGAGGTAGTGCGGCGGCACGTCGGCCAGACCCATGATCTCTTCGATCGTCTGACGGCGGGAGGCCAGCAGATCGCCGGTCGGCATCGCGGGGAGCTGCCCGAACTTCGCGTCCGAGTTGGGCGCCATCAGCAGAGTGGAGGGGTCCAGCGAGGGAACGTCGTACACCGGCTCGCCGGTCTCCGGATCGCGCAGCGGGTCACCGGTCTCGGGGTCCAGGCGCTCGGAGGGGGCGAGGCCGGTGGCGAAGCGGATCGCGTGGGCGCCCCAGTGCTCGGTGAGCAGCAGGGACAGCGTCTGCTGGTTGAGGCGGTCCTGCGGCGTGATCAGGGGTTCCACCAGGCCCCTCGTTCGGCCCCGGAGGTCCACGGCCGGGGAGAAGCGCACCACCGGGCACACGTTCATGCCGTGCGGCTCGAAGCCGAGCACCGCGGCCTCCGGCTCGGCCTCCAGGTCGACGGTGTACCGGCCCACGTCGTCCCACAGCCAGGCCAGCGTGCGCTGCTCGTCCGGCTGGTGCTCGGGCACGTGCAGCGCGTACACCGGGAACTCGTCCCACGCCGGGTCGGTGTACACGGCGACGGTGTTGATCCCGTCGTATGCGCGGATCGAGGGCTCACGGCGGCCCTTGCGCGGGTCCGGGGTGACCACCACGTAAGCCGCGCCGCTGGTGAGCGCGGCGCGGTGGACGGCGTTCTGTCGCTCGTCCAGCCGGTTGTTCTGCCAGTACCGCCACTCGTACGCGTTCTCGCCCGAGCCCGGCTTGCGGAAGCCCTGCACGCGCAGGGCGTTCAACGGGGCCTCCACCGCCAGGGCGGAGACGTTCACGATCGAGCGCTTCACGAGGTCCTTGAACTCCGCGTTGGCCTTGGCCGGCATCCACGGCGCGCGGTGCAGGCCGCGGGCGTAGCGGTCGACCAGGTTCAGCCGCTCGGCGTCGCGGTCGATCACTCCCTTCGCGTGGCGGGCACGCTGGAGTACGACGGGGAGGGACATCAGAACCCTCCTCGGGTCTGTAGCGTTCCGGGCTGCTTCGGGGGCTTGAGCTTGCCGCTCTCCATGAGGCGGCGAAGGGCGATCCAGGCGATCACCATCGTGGCGTAGAGGTCCACCTTCAACTTCGACTCCCGGGACTCCTTGCCGAACCCGATGCCGAACTTGTTCGGGCGCTTGCGGGCGTTCATGGTGTGCCGGGTCAGCGAGTAGTCGCGCACGTGCGGCAGGGCCCGGGCCTCGATCGCACCGACCATCGCCATGTGCTCGACCGTGATCTCGCGCTGGTTGGCGCGCATGTCGAACCCGACCGACGACTTCCCGGACGCCTTGATCAGCAGGTGCTTGCCGTAGGTCTCCGACCAGTCGGCGATGCGACCCTCCCAACCGTTCACGTCGGCGAAGAACGCGACGACGGTGTACTTCTGGAAGACGTGGTCGACCATGTCGTTGACCTCGGCCCCGTCGACTTCCCAGTTCTTGCCGGCCGGGCCGTCGGGCTTCTCCCACAGCGCGAGCGGCTGCACCAGCCGGTCCCGAACCCGCATGCCCAGCAGGGCAGTCGAGTCGTCGGTCTTGCCGCCGTCGAAAGCCAGGACGATCCGCTCGCCGGGCTTGATGCCGTCGGCCGGCTCCACCGTGGCCAGGTCCCAGGTGTCCCGCTCCACCAGCGCGTCATCGTGGCTGGAGAGCTGGTTGAGGTACTTCCGGCGGGACTCGTCCTCGGACGTGCTGGCCGACCAGATGTCCTTCATCACCCGCTCGGGGTTGATCCAGACCGAGTCGCCCCGGGCGCACAGGATCGCGGCACGCAGCTGGTCCTCGTCGGCGAGGTCGACCCCGGGAGGGGCCTCCACCGAGTCGTAGTAGATGCCCGCGTCCCTGTTGACGCCGTCGCGCTGCTTCTCCCAGGCGTACCACGTGCCCTCGGCGACCGACTCTTCGCCGATCACCGGGGCGTTGGTGATCTCCATCGTTCGCCCACCAACCTTGGTGGCGTTGGGGCGAATTGTGGCCGCTAGGCGGGGTCCCTGGGTGGCTTCCACCCAGTGCCACGTTTCGTTGAGCAGGGCCAGAGATGGCCTGCCGCCCTCCGCGGCGCGGAAGGAGGAGGCCTTGGCCTCCAGGCGGCACTGCCGGCCGTCGGTGTCGGTCTGCGAGGCGTAGCAGACCTCTTGGCCGAGCTTGATCGCGTACCGGTCGATCGCGGCCTGGGAGAAGATCGTGCTCAGCGCCGACATCGTGTTGACGTTCTGGCCGGCCGCCGTCGCGAAGATCTGCACCCAGCTCTCCTGCGGCGGTCCGCCGACCGGCGAACCGTCGTCGCGGAAGCCCACCAGGCGGCACGGACCGACGAACTCCATCGCGCAGACGGAGGCCATCATCGGGTCCTTGCCCCAGCCCTTCAGGCGGCGCAGGGTGCCGGACTCGTGCCGGAATCCGCGGCCCCAGGTCTCGGGGTCGTTCGGGTCCTCGGGCACGGCGTCGTCGCGCAGCTCGTACCAGCGCGCCAGGATGCGGCACTGCTCCGGGGTGTACTTCCAGTCCGGCCGGAACGCCCGGGCGCTCCAGCGCAGCAGCTCACCCGCCAGCGTGCGGTGCGGGTGAGGAACGGTGTCCGGGATCGTGCGGAGCGGCTCGTAGGTGATGGTCAGGACGGCCACCTCCTACGGCTGGGCTGCCTCCCGGCGGGCGCGGTCCTCCAGCAGCCGGGCCGCCTCCATGGAGACGTGCTCACCGGCCGCGAAGGGCGTGGTCATGTCGTGGGCCCACAGCTCGCGGGCCATGGCATGCGGGACCTCGGAGTCCAAGCACGCCTCGTAGTAGACGATCGTCCGCGCGATGCGCAGGGACTCGTCCGAGGGGCCGGCGGCCCGTGCTGCCTTGCGGCGTGCCACGGCGGGCTCCTCTCAGACTCGGTTGCCCCAGCGGGCGCCCACGGCGTCGCGGGCGTTGTGGCCACGGCGGTTGCCGTCGCCCTCCCCGCGGATCTTGGCGAGGTGGCCAGCGGCCTGCGTGCGGTTGAGCTGGGCCTGCGCGATGCCGGGATGGAGAACCATCATGTCCTTCCGGTTCCCACCCTCGATCATCTGGCCCTCGCGCTTCACCACGGCGTCGAGCTGGGCCGCGCGGGCGAGCATCGGCGCGGCGACGTCGATCAGCGCGAGGTCGGTCGGCTCAAGGTCGAGTTCGGTCTCGTACAGCTCGACCAGCGCGGCGCGGATCACCGCCGGGTTCTTCTCGGTCGGGTCGACGTTCAGTGGACCTCCCCGGGGTGTGGTCGGCGTGTTCGGGCGGGCTGCCAGCGATCCGCGGCGGCCCTCTTGCGGGCGCGGCCGGCGTCGGCCGCGTCCTTGCGGAGCACGTGCCAGTCGCACAGGGCGCGGAGGTTGGCGGGGTCGTCGGAGCCGCCCTCGGAGGCGGGGACGATGTGGTCGCAGTGGCGTGCGGGCTCGGCGCACGGCTCGCCGGTGTCGTAGCGCACGTGCTGGCAGCGCCAGGCGTCGCGGTTCATCACCGCGCGGCGAAGGCGGGCCCAGTGCGGGGGAAGAGGAGTCGTCCGGCGCGAACTCGCGGCCACGGCAGCCTCCTTGAAGCGCAGGGCCCCGCCAGGTGCTCGACCTCGACCGGGGAGAGAGGGCCGGTCGGGGAGCGTTGCCCTGGCGGGGCTACGGGCGGAGGCCGGCCGGGGTGCCGCTGCAACGGGGTGCGCGCACGCGCGCGAAGCCGCCTCCACATGTATTAAGCGGGGGCGGTTAACACGCGGCCGACGCCCGCGGCCTCACTCTCCGCATTCAGTGCGTGGCAATGAGTTCATCCCCACTGGTCACGCTGCGTGAATCAGCTGGAAGAAGGGGTCGGCCGGCGTTCGCATCGGATCTCGACTGCTATGACGCTCCGGGCAATAAAGGAACGCGCACGGGAGGCACCCCCCGGGTCCCCTCGCAGCAACCGTTGAGTTGCCGCCTCGACACCACCAAATCCCTTGCCTTGCCTGTGAGTTCACTTCGCTTCGCGCGAGCGCGCGTCTTCCGCCTTCGGCCGAAGCGAGCGCTTCGCTCTATGTGATGGGCGTCACTCGACATGCATTGGACTTCCACTGCATCTCTGGTGCAGTGTTGGTCCTGCAAGCGACGGACCGACCGAAACGAGATCACGATGCGTAACCACTTCACCCCGGCCGCCCTGGGCCTGGTCATGCTGCTGGCGGGGTCGCCGTGGCAGACGCACAACTGGGGCGGAGGGGTCGCAGCAGCCCTACTGACCGCCCTTCTCGCCCACTGGGGCAAGCAGGTGCCCGCCCTGGTTAAGCGGACCGTCCAGGGCCCGGCAGTGGCCGCCGTTGAGCCGGAGCCGGTGGCCGTCACCCCCGCCCCGGTGAACGCCTACGACCGCGACCGCGCCGACGTCCCCACCCGCCGGGGCAAGCGCAAGCGCCGCGACGCCCGCTGACCACCCCGCCTCGACACCCCCGGAGAACCCGCGATGAACCCCCGCCGCACCCTCGCCGTGATCGCCCTGTCCGCCGCCGCACTCGGCGGGTGGATCACCGGCAACACGTTCAACGAGCCTTCCCCGGTCGACGCCGTACAGGTGACCGCCTTCAACGACGGGTGGGTCGAAGCCATGGCCGACGCCTGCGAGCAGGGCAGCGCGTACGCCTGCGACTGGCTTGCCACCACCCGCTGAGCCACCGACCACCGCACCGCCCGCACCACCGCAAGGAACACGATCATGAGCACCACCCTGACCGCCGAACTCCTCGCCGCCACCGAACACCACTGCCACGCATGGGACTTCGTGCACCGGATGGAGGCGGAGGCGGACGGCTACGGATGGGCCAGCCTCGGCATGGTCATGGACGGCACAGGCAGCCTCCTGGAGGACGGGGAAGGCTGGCACCAACACGAGTCGGACGCCGTCCGCGCACAGTCCAACTGGCAGGCCGCATGCCGGATCATGGGCGACGCCGCCGGGGAGCGCGGGACGCTGTGGGACACCTGCGGCGAAGGGATCATCTACGACGCCGGGTCCTTCCTGGCCAGCGACGCAGCGCGCCGGATCGCGGACAGCCTGGCCGGGTACCCGCTGCTGGACGACGACGACCACACCGAGCGGGAACACGCCGCGATGGTGGAAGAGATCGAAGGCTCACCCCTCACCCTGCCGGACGGCGTCGACGGTGAAGACGTGCTGCGCGAACTGTCGTCCCCCTCGCTCGGCGAGATCACCATGGCCATGGTCGAGGAAGCCCTGTCCGGCCTGGGGTACACCGCCTGCTCCGACTGCGACGACTGGCTCACCCCCACGGACGCCCGGCGCGGTGAGCCGCTGTGCCGCGACTGCGCCCTCAACGAGACGTCCCACCCCGACACCGGAAAGCCCCTGACCGCCGTCCTGAAGCCCTACCTCACCGGCTACGCCACGCAGCAGGGGGCCGCGTACCGCGAAGACGTCCGCGCCATCGTCCGGGGCTCCGCGCAGGGATACCGCGCCGTGTACGGCCGCGCCGCCTGACAACAGGCCCCACCCCCTCCAACTCCCCAGCACAGAACGGAAAGCACCACCATGACCCGCGCCACCGCCCTTGCCCTGTCCGGCTACTGGCCCCGCCTCGCCAAGCTCGGCATGGACCACCCCGACCACGTGGCCGCGATGTTCGACGCCTTCCGCGACATGCGCCACGACCCGGAGTACGCCCGGGGTCTCGATCTCCTGCTGGACGAGCTGTTCGACGCCCCCGACACCGTCTGACGCCCGGCCCCCCCAACGCCCCGCACCGACCCGAGAGAGACCCCACCGTGAGCCGCACCGCCGACTACCTGACCGAGCTTGCCGAAGACGTCGGAGTCGTCGCAGAGCTGGAAGCCCTCACCGCCTACGCCGCGTACGTGGGCAACGCCGAGTACGCCGTGCAGACCTTCGAAGACGCCTACGAGGGCGAGTGGGACAGCCTGGAGGACTTCGCCCACGACCAGCTCATGGAGACCGACGACGAGTACCGCGCGGCCGTCGAAGGATGCCGGGGCTGGCGTCCCGAGGTGGACCTGATCGCGTGGGGCTGCGACTACTTCCACGCCGCCAGCGGGCACGTCTTCCGCTCCCTCTGAGCTGTGCGCCCCTGGTGAGGGCCCAGCGCCCCGCCGGGCCCCCGCCAAGGGTGCACAGACACCAGACCCCACCCCCACACCGCCCCCGGAGTACAGCCATGCCCGAGACCCTGACCACCCCCACCCCGGAACTGCGCTGCCCGTGCGGCGGAACGTTCACGATCACCGTCCCCGCGTTCCTGCACGTCGTCCAGGACGAAGACGGCAGCGTGGAACTCATCGGCACCGGCCTCGACGTGGAGAACGCCAAAACCGAGTGCGACTCCTGCGACCAGGCCGCGCCCGCCCACCTGGACGACACGATCAGCAACGCCGTGTGCAGCGCCGACAACGAGTTGTGCGGCATCTACCTCTAACCCCCACCCCCCACACCCGACCGGAGCCCCCCGTGACCACCACCGCCCGACTGCGCGCCGTCCTCGCCGCCCACACCGCCTTCGAGAACGAGTGGGAGCAGGCGTTCCACGCCATCCCCTCCTACAACCCCGACCCGGCCGACGGCGAGTTCCACACCAGCGACGACGACTGCGACCACTACGACGACCTGTGCGCCGCCCGCGAACGCGCCTCCCGCGACCAGCTGTTCGCCACCGCCGAAGCCCTGGACGCCCTCCTGCGCGACCTCGAAGCCGCCACCGCCTGAGACACCAGGCCCCACCCCCTCACGCCGAAGGAACAGCGCCATGACCACCATGCAGCTCCAAGCGCTCGTCGACCGCGTCCGGGAGAACGAAGCCGACTGGGAAGCCCTCTTCTACGACCGCATCCCGACCTACGACCCGCACCACCCCGACCAGCCCGCCGAGGACCGGTACATGGGTGCCTACGACGAGGCGAACGCCGACCGCGCCCACCAGTGCCGGGAACTGCTGCTCGACCTCACCGCCGAACTCGAAGCGCTCATCCGTGGGACGGAGAGCGGCCGGTGATCCGGGCCGCCGACGTCGAACCGGACCCCGCCGAGCTGGACGAGCTGCGCGCCCGCGTCGCGGCCGTCACCGCCGCGAACACCGCGCTGCGGGCGGAACTCGCGGACCTCCGGGCGGCCGTCCTCCGCCTCCTCCAGCGCCACTGACACCAGGCCCCACCCCCACCACCCCGCACCACCGAAGGAACAGCGCCACCATGAACACCCCCGGCACCTACGCCTACGACACCCTTGTCGGCCAGCTCGGCGACCACGCCGCAGGGAACGGCGCGATGGCGTACGGCACCGAAGCCGACAGCCCGAGCACCAGCCCTCACCTCCTGACCCAGCGCCTCGCCCGCCACGCCGTCCACCACGGCGCGACCCTCACCCCCGAAGCGGGTGGAGCCGTCGCCGTCGAGTGGCCCCGCCCCGGCCGCACCGTCCGCGTCGTGTGGCGGCCGGTGATCCGGGCGGGGTGGGTCGACCTGTCCGAAGCGCTGCCCGAGTGGACCGCCGACAGCCGGGCGTACGGCAAGGGCGCCCTGGACGCCGCCAGGCTGCGCGGCTGGCGGCTGAGCCGCGAAGGGTTCCGCGCCTGGGCCGAAGCCACCGGCGGGACGGGCGACGACGGCGAGTGGTTCGCCTACGAGACCGGCCAGACGGACTGGTGGATCTCCTACGACGCGAGCCGCTGACACCAGGCCCCACCCCTCGGCCGGCGTCACCCGCCCCGAGGCCGGCCGGGCCCCACCGCCCTGCCACCACACCCCACCTGTAGGAGACAGCTGTGCCCCGCTTCGCCGTCTACATCGACAACACCGAGACTTTCCGCTTCGTGGTGGAGGCCGACGACTACGACGCGGCCGAAGCCGCCGCCATGTCGGCGTTCGAGAGCGACGCCCGCGCCGACGCCTACAGCCACGGCCACGAACCGACCGTCCACGACCCCGAGCCCCTGGACGCGCTCCCCGCCGCCGCGTGACCACCCGCCGCTGACACCAGGCCCCACCCCCACGCACCACCGAAGGAACAGCGCCACCGTGACCACCCCCGCCGCCCTCACGACCACGCTCCGCCTGCCCTACCAGCACGAGGAGAAGGGCCAGTTCACGACGAAGCACCGCACCGTGACCGTCACCACCCCGGCCGGACAGAGCGGCGCACAGACGACGCACACGAAAGCCGTGCAGCTCGCCCTCGACCTGCCCAAGGTCAGCAGTCCTGGCAGCGCGGTGAAGATCGGGCCCAGTCCCCGTCCCGCCACGAAGCCCAGCCGGACCCGCACGAAGGGGGCAGGGTGGCAGCGCTGGACCGAGCCCGACGGCACCGTGCGCTACGGCGTCGCCAGCGAGACCCACCCCAGCGTGCTCGGGCTCGCCTGCCCGGAGGTCCGCCAGCCCCGCGCCCGCTTCCGCATCGTCGTCCCGGCCGACGGCGGAGAGCCGTTCGCCATCGCCACCGCCCCCGGCTTCCCGTGGATGCGCGACAAGCACACCGAGATGATCCCCGTCCTCCTTCAGGACTGCCTGCCCGGCCTGCTCGTCAACGGCACCGTACTGGCGGCCTGACCCGCCCCGGTGCGGCCCGGACACCCCTCCGGACCGCGCCGAGGCCCGGCCAGACCCCAGGCCCCACCCCCCGAGCAGCACCGGAGAACAAGCAGCATGCCGAAGTACATCGTTGCCGTCGACGTCATCACCGTGCACGTGGTGCCCGTCCTCGCCGACAGCCCCGAAGCCGCCCAGACCGCAGCCGAGCGCATCGTCACGGCCGACTGGGAGACCTGGTACGACCACACCGAGCCCCTGGTCGTCGGCGACGCCCTCACCGAAGCCGAGTGGGACGCCGAGCAGGAAGCCGACAACCGCCGCCGCAGCACCTGGCACCAGGCCCCGCCCCGGGCCCGCCGGCCGAAGCAGGACACCCCCGCGGCCACGTTCACCGCACCCCGCACCGACCACCACGCCGACGGCACCCCCTGCCCGCCCACCCACAAGCACACCAGCTCGGGCAAGCCCCTGACCGAAGGCTGCCCCGGCCGGGCCTACTCGAAGGCCGTGTGCACCTGCGGCTGGGAGACGAAGAACGCAGGCAAGGGCTACACCGACGAGACCCGCCGCCGGCACCTCGCCACCGAGCACCGCTGACACCAGGCCCCACCCGCCCCCGGAGAACCCCGTGCACGACACCCCCGAGCCGCTGCGGGTCATGGACCTGCCCCGCCACCTGACCTTCGGCTACGCCCGCCCCGGCACCCCACCGCACGCCGCCCTCGTGGACGGCCCCGAACGCCGAGCACTGTGCAGCCCCGACACCCCGCTCGCCCCGGACTGGGCCCTCAACGGTGACCCGCTCTGCCCGGCCTGCGCGCCCCTCGTCCACCCCTGACCCCGCACCCCCCGGAGACACCAGTGCCAGCCCCCACCCGATACACCCTGACCTACCCGACCGCCCACCCCGAGCAGCCGCCGACGGCAGTCCGGTTCACCGCCGCCCCCGACGCCAAGGGCACCTGGACCGTCGAGAGGCAGCCGTACGGAGCGGCCGGCCGCATGCCCACCGGCGACCAGCCCCGCCAGTACTTCGGAGACGACGCCCAGGCCCGCGCCGAAGCCGCCTACCGGGGACTCGTCGTCCGGGAGTGCCTGCACCTCGGGCAGCTCCTCGACGTCACCCTGGAGCCCCGGGACATCCGCTTCCACGACGGCCACCCCACCATCGACGGCATGGACGCCGGCCAATGGCTCGAAGCCCTCGGAACCGACTGACCCACCCCGCCGACACCAGGCCCCGCCCCCGCCTCCGGGTGAGGGCGGGGTGTGCCGAAGTGCCGTATGTCGGAGCCCGATTCAGGTTGGTTCCCACCGTTGTAGTGCTGTTTATATATTTTTTTTAAATGTCATAAAAAATGACATAACGACATAGACCCTTACGCTGTCCACTCACTCCATCACCCAGAGTGACCCCAGGCCCCACCCCCAGGAGACCCCAGTGACCACCCCCGCCCGCGTCCCCTGGATACCCGGGGGCGGAACCGCCCTGGAGTGGGGCCTGCGCGACGCCTGCCCCGTCGGCGTCGGCCCCGGCGGCTACCGGGGCGAAGGCGGCAAGGTGTGGTGCCTGTCCTGCGGCGACCGGTACACCGGGCGCCCGGCCCAGGTCGGCGACGACCACCACCACCGCGACGACGCCCACCACGCCGCCCGCCTCCACGCCGACGACCACGAAGCCGAGATCCGCAGGTTCGTCGCCGCCGAGCGCACCCGCGAGACCCGCGAGAAGTCCGGGTGGACCAGCAGGGTGTACGGCCTCGTCTCGGCGGCCACCCTGCCCCCTGGCGAAGGCGGCGTGTGGTGGGACGGCACCGGCTACCGCCTCGTCCCCGCCGGAGCCCGCCACGACGCCAAGGGCCGCCGCGTGCGCCGCCGCGTCGTGGAGCTGGCCCTCGCGGCCGGCTTCCTCCGCCAGGACGAGCACGGCGACGTCGTCGCCACCCCGGACGGCCGCGCCATGCTCCGCATCTGGCAGCACCACCGCACCGACCTCGCCGACCCCTGGCCCGCCCGCCACGAGCCCCAGGCCCTACCCCCGCTCCCCGGCGGCCACGAAGCCGCACGCCGCCGCGAGAAGGCCCGCCAGCGCATGCTGGAGCTGGAACGCCAGGCCGCCCAGAGCCGGGCCGAGTTCCTGCGGCGTCGCGAGGAGGCCGAGCGGCAGCACCAGGCCGAGCTGGCCGCCGCACGCCAGCGCCGAGCCGACGCCCAGGCCGAACGCGAGCGCGCCCAGCGGGCCCGCACCGGAGCGGACATCGACCTGACGTGGTCCGCGGTGGGTGCCGACCGCTGGAGCGTCACCGGCAGCGGCCACGCCCGCCGGCTCGACGTCACCCTCAACGACCGCGACTTCGCTACCGACATGTACGAGATCCGCGAGAACGGCCACTTCCACTCCCGCCACCCCTACCCCCACCAGACCGAGGCCGCCGTCCGGCAACTGCTCGCCGACGGAGTCGAGATCGGCCTCTGGACACCAGGCCCCACCCCCGCGGCTTCCACCCGGTCATGCTCCACCGGCTCCGCCGGCCGCTGGCACCAGGCCCCACCCCGACCCACCCGAACGGAAGGACACACCCCTGATTCCCCACCCCGCCAACCTGCTGCCCGACGGCCAATGGGACGACCGGGTCTTCGACCTCACCTACGAGGGACGCCGAGGCCGCTTCCGGGTCGTCCGGGGCCTGGGCGAACAGATCGGCACCGTCGAACTCCGTGGGCGCGCGTGGATACCGAAGACCACCGAGGGCTCCCCGCCGGGCACCCTCCCGCCCGGCTACGGCTACCAGCTCCGAGCCGTGGCCGGCATCGAACTGTCCATCGCCGTCCCGCTCCCGCCGCCGGGGGAAGAGGAGACGTACCGGGTGGTGCCAAGCCCCACCCCGTCGTCGTGACTCGATGACGAGGGCCGGGAACGGCAAACACCCCTGCCTCCGGCGGAGGCAGGGGTGTCCTGGGCAGAGTGTATGGAGAGATGCTTCTACAGGCCGAGCCGTGTGCGGATGGCGGTCATCCCGTCCGCCATGGCGACGAACTCCGCAATAGTGTGCCGGACTCCGAGGATCTCGGGGTTCTGACTGTCGCCCTGAAAGACCCCGATCAACCGCCCGTCCTCACCTAGGATCGGCGCGAACGTCGCGCAGGCACCGTTCGCCTCGCTGAACGGCGACTTGAAGCGATCCTCCATGGGCGGAGTAACGTCGTACAGTTCCTGCTTTTCCATGGTTAGAGGAATTCCTTACTTGCGGATCTGATCAGCTCTAGCGATTCAGTAGAACTGAACGCCTTCCCACACAGGTAGTCAAACCTACGCCGCCGTGCCCGGACCTCCTTCGGGTCGTCCAGGATGGCGACGCCCGTCCCGGTGTCCATGGTCGCGACACCGGGGTCGTTCGGGGTGGGAAAGTCGATGATCGTGAGGTTCAGCTGCGAGGCGGCAGCACCACCAGCGGCGAAGGGGATGACCCTCACCGTGATGTTAGGCAAGTCTGCCATCTCGATCAGGCGATCCAGCTGCTCACGCATTGCAGCCGGACCACCGACGTGGGGGCGAAGAGCAGCCTCGGAGACCAGAGCATCCACGATCACCGGCCGGTCGGCTCGGGTGACGATCTCCTGGCGCTTCACTCGAACAGCGTGTTGAGTGGTCAGTCGTTCCGCGCCGACCTCGACTGAAGCGAACTCGTCCACGCCCTGCATGTACTTCTCGGTCTGGAACGGCCAAGGGATCAGTCCGCCGGAGGCAATACTGACCTTCGTCGCTACGTCCTCCAGCTCGATCAGCTTGACCAAGCTTCGCGGGAGATCAGCGACATACTTGGTCCACCACTCCGACTCCGCCGCCCGCGCTTCGCGGATCTCGGCCATCAGATCGAGACGAATGGCCTGGTCAACCTCATAGAGATCAAGCATCTTACGGAGCTGCTGATCAGTGGGGAGCTGGGCCCCCTTCTCGATCCGGGATACAAAGTCCTGACTCTTGCCCAGGGCCTTGCCAACAGTGACCTGGGTGAGGCGCGGTCGCACGTCCAACCGAAGGGCGCTCAGTCGCCGGCCGACGCTCGCCGCAGCACGGGCTGCTTGCGGCCTGGTACCCACGCCTATCACCTCTTCATCCAGCTGCATCGTCTTTGGATGAGCGTAGCGCGTCCTGAGGGCAGCATGCCTCCCAGGAGTGAACTTTGAAGGCTCGTCAGGCTGGGGGTTGCGTACGCAGTTAAGTACGCGGAACACTATTCGGGCACCACCCGCTACGAGCCATCTGCGGAGTGTAGTGCGTCCGCGATGACGCACGGCTCCCTCCGGCCGACCTGTGGAGGAGCTGTGCAAGCCGTGTTCGATCACGCCCACCTGAGCACCATCGTTCGTCTCTTTCGATCGGAATCCTTCGAACCTGACCCCACCTCGGTTCGCAGCGTCCGGCGGCTCATCACGGAGTCGTGCCAGGCCATCGGGAGCGACCCCGATGACCCGGTGCTCGTCGCCTGCGAGCTGGCGACGAACGCGCTCCGGCACGCCGAGACGCCGTACCAGGTGACCTTCGTGGCGCTGTGGAACAGGCTCCCGTGGATCGAAGTGATGGATCGCTCCACGGACCTCCCGAAGCCCCGCATGGCCGGCACCTACGACACCGGCGGCCGAGGCTTCGAACTGGTCACGGAGCTGACCGCGTCGTGGCACTGGGACCTCAACCCGGTCGACCGCTACAAGATCGTCTGCGCCACTCTCAAGGGGGACTTCGATGAGGCCGGCGGACAGCATGTCCATACAGCCTTACCCGCAGGACAGCTCTCCGCTCCGCCGGGGCCGGATCTCCGTCGAAGAACTCGGCCCGTCGCGGTTGGAACGCCTCGGTCAGCCTGACTGCCCCATCCTGCTGACCCTGAGCGGGATCGGCCTCGACGCCACCGAGAGCCAGCCCCCTCCCCCGATCGAACTCCGCCTCACCCGCAAGACCGTGGTGCGGCTGGAGAACAAGATCCGAACGGTCCTCCGCCCCACGGTCGGGACCGCGCCTTCGAACCCCCAGACCAGCACCGCGCCGCGACGAGGGCGGATCTCCGTCGAGGAGATCCCGCCGGCGCAGTTGCAGCTCCTCGATCGTCCGACGCAGTCGTTCCGGATGACGCTCAGCGGTATCGAGCCGGACCCCTCCGGGGAGTGCCCCCCTCCCGTGATCGAACTCCGACTCAACCGGTCGATGCTGGAAGACCTGCAAGCCAAGATCCGGGCCGTCCGGCTCGCATCGGTCGTGAACGCTGGCCGGGCCGCGAACACGGAGCCCCCCTTGGTCCGGCGTGCTCCCGGCCAGGCGCTCCAGGAGCACTTCGGCACCGAGCAGATCGAACAGCTCCACCAGGACCACAGCCACCAGGCGCCGCCGGCCGATCTCATGCAACGGCTACTCGACGGCTTAAGACGGATGGAGGTGACATGACTACCACTGCCGAACCCCCCGTCCAGGTCGAGCTGGACGTCCCCCTCACAAGCTTCACCGCGGAGTACCCCTACGTACCCGAGTCGGCCGCGCTGGCCCGCTGGCTCGTGGACGCCGCCCTGGCCGGCTGGGAGCTGTTCGACCTGATCGACAGCGCCGTGCTGGTGGTGAGCGAGTTGGTCACGAACGCCATCGAGACGGCGTGCTGCCGCAAGCTCGGGCTCTCGATCCAGCGCCTAGGCGAGTGCACGGTCCGGATCACGGTCAGCGACGGCTCCTGCTCGCTGCCGGTCTTCGTGGACGCCGGCCTCCCGGCCGGCCCCGACCACGTACCCCTGCGCGGGCGGGGGCTCCTGGTCGTCAACCGCCTGGCACACCGCTGGGGAGTCAACCTGTACGCCTGCGGCAAGGACGTGTGGGCCGAACTCCGACTCCGTCCGCAGTCCCGCGCCCGCTAGCCAGCGGCCACCAGGCACCCAGCTCGCTCGAACCGCTCACCCTTCTCTTGAGAAATGAGTATTCAGGTATGCACACGGAATGGCTCTGGGAACGCGCGCACCTCATGCACGCCCAGTTGAAGGCGCGCTCCGAGAACGCGCCGGACCTCCTGAGCCTGCTGATGTTCAGCTTGCAGGAGTGCATGGGCAACGCGGCGCTGAACATGCTGAAGCTGCGAAAGATGCGGCCCAGCCAGAAGGCTGTCGCCACCAGGGACCTCCAGTCGGCCTTGGCCGTGATCGCGATGACGGCCCTGGTGGCACTCGTGGAGTGCTCCGAGGACGCGCCCGAGGTCTTCCGATCGGAGGTGGGGCCCCGAAATTAGAGCCTCGGGGCGACCCGCGCCGGGCTGTCATCTATTGGCAGCCCGGCACCCATCTATCACCCTATCTCACTTGTCGAAATAGGGGGCTTAGTCATGCCCAAAGGCAGAAACTCCGGAATGCGAAGTTCCCTATAAATAGTACCGCCGAAAGCGCTTTAGTGGATCTCCGATGTCGGCTATGTTAATGACACCTTCGAGAGCACATCCCGCGTCGGGGTGATCGTCTCGAAGATTCCTTCCGGCATCCGCTGGAAGGAAGCTCGGGAAAGGAGAGCACATGTCGTTCGACATCTCGGCGGTCATCGGGGCCGACCCGGAGATCAGCGACGCCCTCACCGGCGTCACCGACGTCACCACCCAGGGGCAGGCGACCTTCTCGGCCGGCAGCGTCGTCACCGACGACGACCAGATCGCCGTCGACCTCGTGGACTCGGCGTCCGAGAACGCCGGCCTGGTCGAGCTGCTGGGCGTCCGGCGCACGGCCCTGCTGATCGCGGCCTGATCCCGTGGGGACCGTCATCACGGCCGTCGTGCTGACGGCGTGGTTCATCGTGTCGGCTGTCGGCCAGTTGACGGTTCCGCGGCGACTGCTGGACCGGTTGAGGGCCTGGGATATCTTCGGGGTTGTTCCGAATTACAGATTCTTCGCGCCCCGACCGGTCCAGCACGACTATCACCTCCTCATGCGGATGGCAGGACCCTCCGGAGAATTCGGCCCCTGGCATCAGGTTGCCGGCCCTCCGGAGCGCTGCTGGTGGCACATCGCCTGGAATCCGGACCGTCGTGCATTCAAGGGCTTGTCCGACGTGATGTCCGTCGCCCACCGCTTTGATGTGCAGAGGCCGCGCGCCGTGCAGGTATCCCTGCCCTACCTCGCGATTCTGAACTACGTCACCGCCGTGGCATCGAGAGTCCCAGACGCCCGCGAGGTTCAATTCGTCCTGGCGATCTCGCATGGCGTTCTCAGTGACGAGAGCCCGGACGTTATCTTCAAATCCGGCCGCCACCACCTCGGAGAATCCCGGTGATTCCCTCCTCCGCAATCCGCCTCACGGAGATCATCGCCGGAATCGGCGTACTCATCTCCTCTCTTGAGGTCCTGGCTCGGCCTCGAAGCACCGACAACAGCTCCTGGAACAGTTGGCGTGTCCTGCGGCTGCGCCGACGCTGGACTTCGACGGGACGCACCGGGGCCATGGTCGACGGCCTGTTGGGGTACCCCCGCGACCTGATCGGCGTGGCGGTGCGATCAGTGGCCGCCGCCGCGCTGGTCCTGGCCGCCCCCTCTGGGGCCTGGCAAGCCCTTCTACTGTGGCTGGTGACGGCGTCGCTGGCGCTGCGCGGCCTCCGTGCCCCCTACGGCGGCGAGGGCTCCGATCAGGTGCTCCTGATCGTCTTCGGCTCGCTGGCGATGGCGCAGACCTTCGGTGGTCAGCGGATCGCCCTGTGGTTCATCGTCGCCGAGGCGTGCCTGGCGTACTTCTCGTCAGGGTTCGCGAAGGTCCTCCACTCGGAGTGGCGCGACGGGACCGGCCTCCTAGGAGTCCTCCGAACGCGTTCATGGGGCAACGCCTGGGCGGCGCGCCGACTGGCCGGACGGCCCGCTCTGTGCCGCTGGCTGTCGCTGGCCCTGGTCAGCGCGGAGACGGCGTTCCCGCTCGTGCTGCTGACGCCGCCTCCGCTCCTTCCGCTGCTGATCGGGCTGGCCCTGGCCTTCCACATGATCATTGCAATCACCATGGGATTGAATTGCTTCGTGTGGGCGTTCGCGTCCTGCTACCCGGCCGTGGCGTACGTCGTCCTGGGAAGCGTCCGATGACCAGCCGGTCAGCTCAGCCGGTCCAGCTCGCCTTCGATCGTGCCCAGCACCCGGTCTTCAACCTTGGGGATGCCGATCTTCGCGATGATCTCCCGGA
Organism: Kitasatospora sp. NPDC001225; assembly: GCF_053597855.1. Classification (NCBI taxonomy): domain Bacteria; kingdom Bacillati; phylum Actinomycetota; class Actinomycetes; order Kitasatosporales; family Streptomycetaceae; genus Kitasatospora; species Kitasatospora sp. NPDC001225. The sequence continues at coordinate 46,084 of NZ_JBSFJC010000007.1, read as the reverse complement.
AGAAGCCGCGCAGGACCAGGTGCCGCGCCTCGTTCTCGTCGATACCTCGGGACATCAGGTAGAACAGCTGGTCATCCTCGAATCGCCCGGTCGCACTCGCGTGGCCAGCGCCGACGATGTCACCGATCTCGATCTCCAGGTTCGGGACCGCATCGGCACGGGCGCCAGCCGACAGCAAGATGTTCCTGTTGGCCACGTAGGTGTCGGTGCCCTTAGCCGCGGAACGGATGAAGGCATTGCCGATCCACACACTTCGGCTATCCCGGCCATGCACAGCGCACTTGTAGTTGACCCGGGACGTGCAGTGCGGCCCGGTGTGGTCGGCGACGGGCCGGTGCTCGATGTGCTGGCCTGCCTTAGAGAAGACCAAGCCGGACAGCTCCGCGTCCGCTCCGGGCGCTTCGAAGGTCAGGGTGGGGCTGACGCGGACCGCCGCGCCACCGAGGCTGACAGTGGTCAGCTTCAGCTTGGCGTGGTGTCCGAGGCTCGTGTGGTGTGCCGAGACGTGGACGGCATCCGGACTCCACTCGTGGAGGACCACCACGGCCAGGTCGGCGCTCTCCTCGACAACCAGCTCGACGTTGTCCGCGAAGCTCCCCGAGCCGGTGTAGGTCACCACGACGGTGGCCTTGCTGAACCTGCCGGCCCGGATCGTCACGTGGCCGTACGCCGCGGTGCCCTCTCCCGGGCCGGTGACTCCGACCATGACGGGCTCCGTCGCGATCGTGTCCGGTGGCACGGTCACCAGCAGTGCGTGGGTGTGGCTGCGCCAGGCTTGAGCTGCAACACGGTCGGCCGGCGCGACGGCCGAACCGATCCGGGGATCCTCCCCTCCGGCTCCGGAGGCGACGACCTCAACGCGGACTCCGCTCTCCAGCCGTGCGGGACCGAAGTAAAGGCCGTTGTCGCGATGTACGGCAGTCCCGTCGTGCAGCCCGTTCAGCCGCCACAGCGGGGTGAACCGCCAGTCCTCTTCTCGGCCCTTCGGGATTTCGAAGGCGTCAACATCGAGAGAGGTGAAGCGGTGGATCGTGGACAACGCCAGAACATCGCCGCCGGCATGGCCGGCCGCCAGTCGTTCGTCAGGAAGCTCCATCCTGGCAGCCTACAGCCAACTTGCCGCTACCAGAGGCCAGTTGGTTTATGTGATCGATTCGCCTCAGGCCCCGCCCCCGTGCGCGACCTCAGCACCACACGGGGCGGGGCCTCCTCATACGAACCTACGAACGGACACCCCATGCCACCCAAGATCCCCGAGCCCACCGGCAAAACTCGCGCCGACCTGATCGACGCCTACACGAACGGCACCCCCGGGTACAAGCTCGCCAAGGGCTACGGGGTGTCCCAGGGCACCATGTCCAAGTGGCTCCGGGACTGGGAGGCCCCCAAGTACCAGCCCAGCGCGGACACGGACCCCCGCGTGGACCGCGCGGAGGCGACCCGGCTCTACAACAACGGGACGATCCCCGCTGCGCTCGCGCGACGCTACGGCGTCACTACCTACCGCATGAGGTCACTTCTCAGCGCGTGGGAGGTCCCCCAACGCGACCTCCGTCAAGCCGCCCACCTCCGCCACGACAACGCCCGATACCCGGCTGGCACCGCCCCCCGGATGGACCGCAAGGAGGCGACCCGGCTCTACAACGAAGGCACGTCTCCCAAGAAGCTCGCGCAGCGCTACGGGATCCCCACCTCCCGCATGAAGTACCTGCTCCGCACCTGGGAAGTCCCCCTGCGCAACCAGCAGCAGGCCGCGCGGGTCCGCGTGGAAGCCGCAGCACGGGCGCTCGATGCTTACCGGCTGTTCCCGTGACGGGAGGGGCGCGGACCTCACCACCTCACCCTGTTTCCGCAGGTCGGGAACAAGGTAGAGGGGTGTACCGTTACCCCAGGACTCCGGCCTGGACACGTACGACGCCAACACCGCGCTCGGCCTGCCCGAGGACGGCCGCGACTACACCGCGGCCGCCCAGATGCTCGCCGCGCTCGACGCCACGGGCATCGACCTGCTGAGCAACAACCCGGACAAGGCGGCGCAGCTGGCCGACCTGGGGATCGTCGTGCGGCACCGGGTGCCGACGGGGGTGCACCTGTCGGCCAGCAACGTCCGCTACCTGCGGGCGAAGGTGGAGCGGACGGGGCACTCGATCGAGCTGTCCCGGCTGGTCGGCTGAGCTGCCGCACGGGCGCTTGGTGACAGATGACAGCTGACAGATTTCAAAATCTGTCAGCTGTCATCTGTTTGCTGTGATCTGTTCGCTGTGATCTGTCAGCTGTCAGTCGTTCGCTGTCACCCGCGCCCCGCGCGCCCCCGGACCGTCCGCAGCACCCCGTACGCCGCCAGCGGCAGCGCCACCAGCAGTGCGGCCCAGAAGGCCCCGTGCCCCCACCGCCCGGCGATCGCCCGGAACAGCCCCTCGAACACCGGGATCCGCAGCGCCTCGACCGGGCCCAGCGGCCCCGGCCAGGCGCCCAGGAACAGCGTGGCCGGGACCCAGAGCACGAACAGCCCCTTGGCGGTGGCCGGCGTCCCGAGGGTGCTGACCAGCGACACCACCGCCAGCAGCAGGACGAACCCGGCCTGGTAGTCCGCACCGCCCTGCCCCGTCCCCCAGGAGTCGGGCGTCGGGTGCGCCCCGGTGGCCGCCAGCCGGACCTCGACCGCCGCCCACAGCAGCAGCACCAGCACCGCCGTCGTCCCGAGCGCGAACCGCACCCGGTCGCGCGCACCGGCGCCGCCCGTCCGCCACCGCCCGGACGGCGCGCTCCCCGCCCGCTCGGCGGTGCCGGCCCCGGACGGCCCCGCGCCCCGCACGCCCCGCACGCCCCGCTCCCGCCATGCCTCCCGGGCCTGCCGTCGGGCCTCCTGAGCCGGCTTCAGCAGCCGGTTGGCGGCCCGCTCGATCAGGACGAGCGAGACGACGGTCGCCACCACCGCCGCGATCCCGGCCCAACTCCCCATCCCGCCCTCGAACACCACGACCCGGTCGGCCACCGACGGCGGTGTCTCCAGCACCGTCATCGGCGGTCCGAGCCGCAGGTAGCCGATGGCGAGGGCTCCGGCGCCGGTGAGCAGCGCCGTGCCGATGCCCACTCGGGCGGGGAAGAAGGCGATCACGGCGGCTGCGACGAGCCCCGCGCCGAGCTGTCCGGCCACCTGCCGGGCCGCGTGTTCGCCGGCGTTCCGCAGGGGGCCGCCGAACACGCCGGCGGGCGAGAGGTCGAGCTTCTCCCCCGCCTCGACCGGGTAGCGGAGCACCGCCCCCGCCCACAGCAGCAGCCCGAAGGCGAGGAGCAGCAGCAGGACCGCCCCGGCCCGGCGCGGCAACGCGGTGCGGGCGTGCGGCCACCAGGCCGCCAGCTGCTCCCGCCGCTCCTCCCAGCCCGTCGGCGGCCGGCGGCGCCGGTTGAGCCAGAGCCGGGCCACCCGCCCCTCCTGTCGCACCCCGGCCTCCGGTTCGGGCCGCTCGGGCCGTCCCCGGCCGCGCCGCCGCAGTGCCTCCGCCGCGACCAGGGCCGCCCGTCCGGCCGGCTGCGCCGGGTCGGCGCTCACCGCCCGTCGGCGCAGCGCGGACCAGTGGCGCCGGACCACGTCCCGGGGAGTGGCCGCCACCGGGTCGGGCGCCGGCTTGCGGGCCACGGTCCGTACGGCGGTGCGGGCGCCCGCGCCCATGGCCAGCGCGCCGTCCACCACCGTGGCGGCCACCGCGGCGGCGAGCTCCGAGACCCGCTCGGGCAGCGGCAGTCGGTGCAGTGCGGCGGGCAGCGGCGAGAGCCGGCCGAGCAGCCGCGCGCGCTCCTCGGGCCGGATGCTCAGCCAGACCGCCTGCCGGTGCGCCTCCTCGCGTTCCTCCGGGCTGAGCCCGTCGCCGCCGCGCCGGCCGCCGCCGACGGTGCGGGCCAGCCGGTCCACCTCGGCCAGCACCTCCGGCAGTGCGGCCAGTGCTAGCAGCCGCGAGCAGTGCTCGCCGGCGCACTCGGGGTGGAAGCAGTCGTAGCGGGCGACCACGGCCGGCACCCCGCCCCGGACGAGTTCGTCGATCAGCTCGGCGCCGTCCGGTGCGGTGACGACGCGTTCCAGCCCGGTGGTGTCGATCGGCCGGTCGCGGTAGTGCGGGACGGCGCCCGGGACGAAGGCGGCCCCCAGGGCGAGCACCGCCACCGCGGCCACGGACTCGCGCCGGGAGCCGGGCGCCTTGGCCACGTCGGAGAGGTAGTGCAGGTCGAAGACGGTGTCCTCGACCTCGTCCCGCAGCCAGTCGCGCACCCGTTCCGCTCCCCCGGTGGCCAGCCAGCGGGCCGCCGCGCCGGAGTTCTTGAGCAGCGCCTCGGTGAGCCGGACCGGGTCGGTGAACGGGTTGCCGAGGAAGGTGACCGGCCGGTGGGCCCTGGCCTGCGCCTGCGGTCGGCGGCGGATCACCTCGGGGGTGCCGCCGGCCAGCCAGCTGCGGACCTGCGGGGCGGTCCAGCGGTCCTCCGGCATCTTCGTGAACAGCCCCTGGAGGAGCAGCAGTTGGCGCGGGTCGCGGACGGCGCTGAGGTCGACCTCCTCGCCCATGACCAGTTCCAGTTCCAGCTCCTGGTCGTCCGGGCGCTCGCCGTCCGCGCCGACGAAGCGGGGGCGGCCGACGAACAGTTCGTACAGCACGTTGCCGAGCCCCCACCAGGGCCCGGCCTGGTGGTTCTTGCCGGCCAGCTGCTCGGGGGCCATGTAGGCGACGGTGACCATCATCTCGGAGGTGAACCGGCGGCTGTCGGTGAGCCGGTCGACGCCGCCGAAGTCGGCGATCACGAACTCCCCGGACCCGCTGCCGGGGCGCACCAGGATGTTGGCGGGCTTGAAGTCCAGCGGGTTGCGCTGGATCCGCTGCTGCCAGAAGTCGAGCAGGGCGACCAGCTCGTAGACGATCTGCTCGGTGGTCCGCCGGTCGCCGTGCCCGCCCGACTGCCACAGCCCGGCGACGTGGGCGGCGAGGGTGACCGGCAGGTACTCCATGGCCACCCAGTCGACCTGGGCGCCGTGGTGGCGGACCCGGCCGAAGTCGATCAGCTGCGGGACGTGCCGGCGGAAGCCGTCGTGGCCCAGGTGGGAGAGCAGGTCGTGGTCCATCGGCTGGCCCGCGACGGCCACCTTGACGGCCGCGTCACCGCCGCCGTCGGTGCGCCGGACGTACCAGACGGTGCCCTCGGAGCCGGCTCCGGCCCGACCCAGCGGGATGAAGCGGCTCCGCAGGGCGTCCGGGAAGACGCCCTCGAACGGACCGCCGGTGTCCGGGGCCCCGCCAAACCCGTCCTCGGGGCCGGCCGGGCTCCCGCCCGCACTCCCGCCACCGACTCCCCCGGCCGGGGCGGGGCCGCCGGGCCCGATGCCGTCCTGCCAGGAGGACGAGCCGGCCCCCGAGCCCGACCGGGGCCGGACGACCTCGGTCACCGCCTCCGAGTCGGCACCCGGCGAACGTCCCGAGTGCCCCGAGCCCCCCGAACTGCCCGAGCCCCCCGGCCGGTTCGGCCGGAGCTCGGTCGGAGCGTGCGGGTCGAACCTCGGCCCGGTGCCCGGCCTGCGGCGGGTGGCCGCCTCCGGGTCGTACCGCGGCTGGTTGCCGGACACCCGACGCGTCGCGGCCTCCGGATCGAAGCGCGGCGGGGCGGCGGGCACCCGACGGGTCGCGGCCTGCGGGTCCACCCGGGCCCGCGGGTTCGCGCCGAGCCGGGACGACCGGTCCGGGGCGTCCTCGGAGGCACGCCAGCGCCCCCGCGACCACCGCTCCACCCTGCTCCCCGGCGGATTCCCCGGCTCGGCTCCGGCGGCCGACCGGGGCCTCGGCCCGCGCCGACCGCCCTCGGCCGGGTCCGCGTCCTCCGTCGTGCCCATGCGACGCTCCCCTCCCCCGCAGCCCGGACCGGCGCGGGGCCGTGACCATGGGCGCACCGGTTCCGGGGTGGATTGTGACGCGTCATCATCCCTCATGGCGGGCGCGGGTGTCGGCCGCTTTCGCGGATCAGGACCGACCCATCGCAGGACCGGTACGCAAGCGCGATCCCCGACGGGGAACCGGCCGCTGTCGACGCCTCGGCCGGCACTGCCCGTACGGCGGTCGGGCCGGCGCCGCCGTCGGAGCGGAGCAGGACCGGGCGGGAACGGACCGGCCCCCGAGCCGAACTCGAGCCGGCGTCCAGCCGGCCCGCCTCAGCGCTCCTCGACCGGGCGCCCCAGCGGTTCCTCCACGATCCGCCGGGCGATCTCCTCGGGCCGCACCGGGCGTCCGAAGTGCCAGCCCTGCGCCCAGTCGCAGCCCATGGTCCGCAGCCGTTCGGCGTCCCGGTGGGTCTCCACGCCCTCGGCGGTGACGTTCAGCCCGAGCGCGTGCGCCATCGACACCAGGCCGCTGACGATCCGCCACCCGGTGGACTCGTCCTTCCCCGGTTCGTGCAGGTCGCCGACGAAGGAGCCGGCGATCTTCAGCCCGGAGACCGGCAGGTCGCGCAGGTAGGCGAGGTTGGACCAGCCGGTGCCGAAGTCGTCCACGGCCAGCGAAACCCCGAGGTCGACCAGCCCGTGCAGGGTGCGCAGCGCCTCGTCCTCGGGCCCGACCACGGTCGACTCGGTGATCTCCAGCTGCAACCGGGCCGGGTCCAGGCCGGTGCTGTCGAGGATCCGGGCGAGGTCGGTGACCAGGGCGGCGCTGCGGGCCTGCCGGACCGCCAGGTTGACGTTGAGCTGCGGGGCGGCGTCGCCGTACCGCTTGATCCAGTCCGCGGCCTGGCCGCAGGCCTGCTCCAGCACCCAGCGGCCGAGCGGCATGATCAGCCCGGTCTCCTCGGCGGTGGTGACGAACTCGTCCGGGCCGAGCACGCCGAGCTGCGGGTGGCGCCAGCGCACCAGCGCCTCCACGGCGGCCAGCCGGCCGTCCGCGAGGCGGTAGAGCGGCTGGTAGTCGATGAAGAACTCGCCGCGGTCGAGGGCCGCCGGCATCCGCACCGACACCGCGTAGCGGCTGACCGCCCGGGCGTTCTCCTTGGGGTCGAAGAGCGTCCAGCGGCCGCGGCCGGCCTCCTTGGCGCGGTACAGCGTGAGGTCGGCGGCCCGGACGGCGGCGCCCGGGGTGGTGGTGGACACCCGCCGCTCCAGCACGCCGACGCTGGCGCCGACGGCGAGCTTGTGGTCGCCGATCAGCACCGGCCCGGCCAGCGCCCTGAGCACGGTCTTCGCGGCGGCCACCGCCTCCTGCTCGCCCCGGCACTTCTCCAGCAGGACGACGAACTCGTCGCCGCCGAGCCGGGCCACCAGGTGGCCGAGCGGGGTGAGGGCGGCCTTCAGCCGGGCGGCGACGGCGGCCAGCAGCTGGTCGCCCATGTCGTGGCCGAGGCTGTCGTTGACCACCTTGAAACCGTCGAGGTCGACGTAGCAGAGGCCGAAGCGGGCGCCCGGCTCGGGCTCCTCGAACAGCTTCTCCAGCCGCTCGAAGAAGGCCGCGCGGTTGGGCAGGCCGGTCAGCGGGTCGTGGGTGGCCTGGTGGCGCAGCCGCTCCTGGAGCCGGTAGCGGTCGGTGACGTCCTCCAGCATCGCGACCTGGTACTGCGGGATGCCGTCGTCGTCGCGGATCAGCGAGACGGTCAGGTGGGTCCAGATCACCTCGCCGTCCTGGCGGTAGTACGGCTTGTCGAACTGGAAGTAGTCCCGCTTGCCGCTGATCAGCTCCTCGTACGCCTCCCACACGCCGGGGGTGTCCTCGGGGTGCACCAGGTCGCCGACCCGGCGGCCGATCATGTCCTCCGGGCCCGCGCCGAACAGCTCCTGGAGGGCCTTGTTGACCGCCATGATGTTGCCGTCGGTGTCACCGATGCCGATGCCGATGGCGGCGCTCTCGAACAGCGCCCGGAACCGGGCCTCGGAGGCGCGCAGCGCCCGCTCGGCCTCCTTGCGGGCGCTGTCGGCGGCGGTGCGGATCGCCTCCTGCTCGGTCAGCGTGCGCTCGCGCAGGGCGGCCGCCCAGCCGGCCGCGAAGGCGCCGGTCAGGGCCGGGCCGCGGTCGTCCTGGACGGGCTGCGCCTGGAGCAGTTCGACCGCCCGGGCCAGCAGCACCGGGTCGGTGAAGTGCGCGTCGACCAGGTCGGCGCCGGCCTGCGCGGCCAGCCGCGGCTCGAACGGCTCGTCCTCCTGGGCGCGGTGCAGCAGCGCGGCGGTGCGCGCGACCAGCCGGCCGAGCAGGCCGGGGTGGACGGCGGTGCCGTGGTCGGCGGAGAGCAGCCGGGCCCACTCCTCGTGGAACCGCTCCGCGTTGCCGCGCACCGGGGTGGTACTCATCTGCTGAACCTGGTTCCTCTGGTGTACGCGCCGGTTCCGGCGGGCCCGGCGGGCCCGGCAGGCCTTGCGGGCCGAGCGGGCCGGGCAGGCCTCGCGACGGCCGCCGCGCGGGGCGTGCGGCCGTCGGTGCCTCGTCCGTCGCGTCCGCTCAAGGGCGGATCCCCACGCCCGCCACCCCGGCGATCCGCTCGGGGTGCTCACCGACCGTACCCGGCTGGTCCGGACGCCACAGCGGCAGGTGCACCACGCCCGGCTCGACCAGCTCGAAGCCGGAGAACATCGCGGTGATCTGCTCGTGGGTGCGCATGGTCAGCGGGGTCGGCGTCCGCTGGTAGAGCTTCTGGTGGTCCTCGGCCTGGTCGGGGCGGCTCTCCAGGGCGGCGTGCGAGAGCACCAGCGCGCTGCCGGGCGGGAGGGCGTCGCGGACCGTTCCGATCAGCCGCCACGGGTCGTCCTCGTCGCCGACGAAGTGCGCGACGGCGACCAGCAGCACGGCCACGGGCTCGCCGGCCGCCAGCAGCTCGGTGACCTCGGGGCGGGCCAGCAGGTCGTCGACGTCGCGCAGGTCGGCCTGGGCGACGGCGCAGTCGTGGTCGTCCTCCAGCAGCAGGCGGCTGTGCGCGACGGCGACCGGGTCGCGGTCCACGTAGACCACCTTGGCCTCGGGGCGGATCGCCCGGGCGATCTCGTGCACGGCGCCGAAGGTCGGGATGCCGGAGCCGATGTCCAGGAAGCGGGTGACGCCCTGCTCGGCGAGGAAGGTCACGGCGCGGCGCAGGAAGGCGCGGTTGGAGCGCATGATCTGCGGCAGCTCCGGCCACATGGCGATCGCCTTGCGGGCCATCTCCCGGTCGACCTCGAAGTTGTGCGAGCCCCCCAGGTAGTAGTCGTAGACCCGCGCGGCGTTCGGTTTGTCCAGGTCCGTGCCCTCCGGTACCCAGCTCGGTCGCCGCATGCCTGTGACTCCTTCACTCCGGTTTCTGGGGTCGCAGCGCCCAGGGGATGCTGCCGTGACTGATGAGACTACAAGCACAGAAGATCCTCCCCCGCACCCCGAACGGGTGCAAGCGGAGCGCTTCTTTCCTCCCGGACGGGCGCTTCCGGAAGATTCACCTCCGGTTACCGGCCGTGCCACGGACCAACTCGGCAACGGTCCAACGGCGTTCACCCCTCGGAGCGACCGGCCCGGACTAGGGTGGGGCCGTGGACCCCAACCACTACCGATTCCGGGGCGTCTGGCGGCTCGCGGCTCCGGCGACCGCCGTGTACGCGGCCCTCGAGGACGTGCGGAGCTATCCGCTGTGGTGGCCGGAGATCCGCGAGGTCCGACCGACCGGCGAGGACTCCGGGGACGTGGTGGTGCGCGCCCTGCTGCCGTACCGGTTGGTGATCGGGCTGGCGGCGAACCGGCGCGACCCGGCCGCCGGGGTGCTGGAGGTGGCCATGCGGGGCGACCTGGCCGGGTGGTCGCGGTTCACGGTGACGCCGGACCTGGCGGGCGGGGCCGGCGGACCGCACGAGGCTCGCGGGCCGGGCGGTCCGGGCAGCCGGGTGCTGTTCGAGGAGGAGACCCGGCCCGGCAAGCCCCTGCTGCGCCGGCTCGCCCTGCCGCTGCACCCGCTGTTCCGGGCCAACCACGCGGTGATGATGCGCCGGGGGCGGCGGGGGCTCGCGGCGTACCTGGCGGGGGCGGCGGCGGGGTGACAGACGTCGAGCGGGGTGGCGGGCGCCGGAGGACGGATGGCGGCGAACAGATGACAGACGACAACTTTCAGCGAACAGATGACAGCTTTCGAAATCTGTCATCTGTTCGCGACACCCCCGGCCCCGCGCCCACCGACGTCCCCGCCCCCGACTTCGGCTTCGACGCCCCCTTCGACCGCACCGGCACCGGCAGCAGCAAGTGGGCCCGCGCGGACGCCCCCGGAACGATCGCGATGGGCCTCGCCGACATGGACCTGCCCGGACCGCCCGCCGTCGCCGAGGCGCTGGAGCGGCGCGCCCGCCACCGCGCGTACGGCTACACGGTCTGCGACCCGGCCGGCCGCGCGCTGGTGGCCGACTGGTACCGCACCCGGCACGGCGCCGCGGTCGACCCGGACTGGGTCCTGCTACTGCCCTGCGGCCCGCGCACCGCGCTGCGCGTCCTCCTGGAGACCGTACGACCGCAGGCCCCCGTCCTCTTCCCCACCCCCGAGTGGGGCGGCTTCGCCCAGCTCTGCCGCGCGGCCGGCCTCCCGTACCGCGAGCTGCCGCTGCACCCGGCGCACCCGCCGCAAGTACCGCACCCGGGCCCGAGCGGCTACCGGCTCCCGTCGGGCCCGCTCCCCCGCCCCGTCGGCGCCGTACTGCTGAGCAACCCGCACAACCCCTCCGGCACGGTGTGGCCGGCCGACGCCGTGCGCGCTCTCGCCGCCCGGGCGGCCGAGAGCGGTGCGCTGCTGGTCTCGGACGAGGTGCACGGCGACCTCACCCACCCCGACCGCGCCCACCCCGTCGCCGCCACCACCGCCGACCCGGCGCACCGGCCCCTCGTCGTCACCCTCAACTCCGTCGGCAAGACCTTCAACTGCTCCGGCCTCCCCAGCAGTTTCGCCCTCGTCCCCGACCCCGGGCTGCGCGCCCGGTTCACCGAGGCGCTGGCCGGCTACGGCCTCTGGGAGGGCGGCCTGCTGGAGCAGACCGTGCAGCAGGCGGCGCTGCGCGAGGGCGGGCCCTGGCTGGACGCGCTGCTCGCCCACCTGGCCGCCGCCCGCACCCGGCTGACCGACCGGCTCGGGCCCGCCGTCCGCGCCACCCCGCGGGCCTCCTACCTGCTCTGGCTGGACGCCGCCGCGCTCGGCCTGCCGCCCGCCGACGCCCGCCGGGCGCTGCTGGAGCGCTGCGGTCTGGAGGCCTCCGACGGTGCCGACTTCGGGCCCGGCGGCCGGGGTTCGCTGCGCCTGAACTACGCCCTGCCGGGGCCGGTGCTGGCGACCGTCCTGGAGCGGCTGGAGCGCCTGTGACCCCGGCACGTGCCCCGACCGGGTACGGACCGCTCCCTGCCCGCCGATCGGCCTGACAGCCCCGAACTCACCCGTTCGCCACAGCTCTGACCTGGGAAAACGAACGTTCACACGATTTTTGCGGGGCATCCCCGCATGCTCCGTAGCAGACTGGGCAAAGTAGACCGGGCCGCAATCGTGATCCCGAGGATGGTGAGTCCGGTGATACCGGTATCCCGCACCACTCCGCCCGACCGGCAGAGCACGCCAACACCCCCGCCGGGGGTGACCCCGTTGACCGAATCGGGGGCGCGCAGCCACGTGTCGGGCGTCTGCTTCAAGATCGGACCGCCCCGTCTGGTGGGGGTGGAGGTCGAATGGTTCGTCCATGACGATCGATGTCCGTCCCGCCCCGTACGGCCGGAACTGCTCCACGCCGCACTGGAGTCGCTGCCACTCGGCGGACCGGACGGCGTCTCCCTCCCCTCCGGTTCGCGCCTCACGCTCGAACCCGGCGGACAGGTCGAGCTCAGCTCCCCGCCCGCCACCGGCCTCCTGGCCTGCGTCGAGGACACCCGACGCGATCTGACCGCCCTGCGGGCCGCCTTCGCGGCACAGGGCCTGCGACTCACCGGCACCGGGACGGACCCGTACGCCCGCCCCCGACGGATGGTGCTGGACCACCCCCGCTACCTCGCGATGGAACGCTTCTTCGACTCCGCCGGGCCCTGGGGCCGCATCATGATGACCGGCACCGCGTCGGTGCAGGTCTGCCTGGACGCCGGCGAGGCGGACGGGCCGCACGCGGTGGAGCGCCGCTGGCGACTGGCCCACCGGCTGGGCCCGGTGCTGGTCGCCGCATTCGCCAACTCCCCGACACTGGACGGTAGTTCGACCGGCCATCGGTCCACCCGGCAGGCCGTCTGGTCCCGGATGGACCCGACCCGCACGCTCGCCCCGGAGCCGGACCACGGCGACCCGCGCGAGGCCTGGGCACAGTACGTGCTGGACGCCCAAGTCCTGTGCGTGCGAAGGCCCGAGGGCCTGCCCTGGACGGCCCCGACCGGGCTGACCTTCCGCGACTGGATCCGCGGCGCGGGCGAACGCCCGCCCACACTCGACGACTTGGACTACCACCGCACCACCCTCTTCCCACCGGTGCGCCCGCGCGGCCACCTGGAGCTGCGGATGATCGACGCCCAGCCCGGGGACGGCTGGGTGGTGGTCGCCGCACTGGTCACCGCCCTGCTGGACGACCCGGTGGCCGCCGATGCCGCGCTGGCCGCGCTGGAGCCGCTGGAACGCACCGACGGTCCGCGCCCGCCGCGCAGCGAGGTCTGGCGCCGGGCCGCCACCCTGGCCATGGCCGACCCGGAGCTGCGCCGAGCCACCCTCACCTGCTTCGCCGCCGCCGACGCCGCACTGGGCCGCCTGCCCGGCGCCGGTCAACTGCGCACCGTCGTCGCCGAGTTCGCCGAGCGCTACCCCGCGCGCGGCCGCTGCCCGGCCGACGACCAGCTGGACGCCCTGCGCTCCGGCACCCGACCCGCTCCCCCGGAGGAGGCCGCACCATGACCGACGTCCGACCCCACGGGGGCACCGAGGCGGCCGGCCCGGACCGCAGCACCGGCCCGACCGCCGCCACCGCCACCCCTGACGCCGCCGCCACCGGCACCGAGGCGCTGCGCGAGAGCATCGCCACCGAGCTGCTGGCCGCCCGCGCCCGCACCGCCGCGCTGACCGACTGCGTCGGGGACGGCGACCTCACCGCCCAGCACTCCCCGCTGATGTCCCCGCTGGTCTGGGACCTCGCGCACATCGGCAACCAGGAGGAGCTCTGGCTGCTGCGCAACGTCGGCGGCCGCGACCCGATGCACCCCGAGATCGATCCGCTCTACGACGCCTTCCAGCACCCCCGCGCCGAGCGCCCCAGCCTGCCGCTGCTGCCGCCCGCCGAGGCCCGCGCCTACGCCCACGAGGTGCGCGGCCGGGTGCTGGACCTGCTGGCGGCGAGCCCGCTGGAGGGCGCGCCGCTGCTGGACGCCGGGTTCGCGTTCGGGATGATCGCCCAGCACGAGCAGCAGCACGACGAGACGATGCTGATCACCCACCAGCTCCGCCAGGGCGAGCCGGCCCTGGCCGCCCCACCGCCACCGCCCGCGCCCGCCGACGCGGCCACCCTGCCCGCCGAAGTCCTGATCCCCGCGGGCCCGTTCACCATGGGGACGGACACCGAGCCGTGGGCGCTGGACAACGAGCGCCCGGCGCACACCGTCGATCTGCCGGCCTTCCTACTGGACACCACCCCGGTCACCAACGCCGCCTACCAGCGGTTCATCGCGGACGGCGGCTATGACGACCCGCGCTGGTGGACGCCGGAGGGCTGGGAGCACCGCCGCCGCGCCGACCTGACCGCCCCGCTGTTCTGGCGCCACCAGGACGGCCAGTGGCTCCGCCGGCGCTTCGGCACGGTGGCGCCGGTCGAGCCGGACGAGCCCGTCCTGCACGTCAGTTGGTACGAGGCGGACGCGTACGCCCGGTGGGCCGGCCGGCGGCTGCCGACCGAGGCCGAGTGGGAGAAGGCGGCCCGGCACGACCCGGCCACCGGCCGCTCCCGCCGCTACCCCTGGGGCGACGGCCCGCCCGGCCCCGAGCACGCCAACCTCGGCCAGCGCCACCTGCGCCCGGCCGGGGCGGGCAGCTACCCGAAGGGCCGGTCCCCGTACGGGGTGGGCCAGTTGATCGGCGACGTGTGGGAGTGGACGGCCAGCGACTTCCGCCCCTACCGGGGGTTCCGGTCCTGGCCGTACCGGGAGTACTCGGAGGTGTTCTTCGGCCCCGAGCACAAGGTGCTGCGCGGCGGCTGCTTCGCGGTGGCGCCGGTCGCCTGCCGGGGCACCTTCCGCAACTGGGACTACCCGGTCCGGCGGCAGATCTTCGCCGGGTTCCGCACCGCCCGCGACCTGGAGGCGGACTGATGTGCCGTCACATCGCCTACCTGGGCGAGCCGGTGGCGCCCCGGGAGCTACTGGTGCACCCGCCGTACGGGCTGTACCGGCAGTCCTGGGCGCCCCGGGTCCAGCAGTACGGCACGGTCAACGCGGACGGCTTCGGCCTCGGCTGGTACGCGGACGGCGACGAGGTGCCCGCCCGCTACCGCCGGACCGGGCCGATCTGGGCGGACGAGGCCTTCGCCGACCTCGCCCGGGTGGTCCGCACCCGGGCGCTGCTGGCCGCCGTCCGGTCCGCCACCGAGGGCTGCGCGCCGGGCGAGGGCGCGGCCGCGCCGTTCGCCGCCGAGCGCTGGCTGTTCAGCCACAACGGCGCGGTGGCCGGCTGGCCCGGCAAGCTGGACGCGCTGGCCGCCCTGCTGCCCCCGGCCGAACTGCTGGGCCTGGAGGCGCGCACCGACTCGGCGCTGCTGTGGGCGCTCGCCCTGCACCGGCTGCGGGACGGCGCCGGGCCGGGCGAGGCCCTGGCGGGCACCGTCGCGGACGTCACCGCGCACACCACCGGGCGGCTCAACCTGCTGCTCACCGACGGCGCCTCGATCGCCGCGACCACCTGGGGCGACACCCTGTACCACCGCACCCTGCCGGGCCTCGGCACGGTGGTGGCCTCCGAACCGTACGACGACGCGCCGGGCTGGACGTCCGTCCCCGACGGTTCGCTGCTGCTGGCGGACTCGCGCGGCGTCACCGTACGCCGCCTTCCCGGCCGCGACTGATCCCCACTCTTCCTTCACCTTCTGAACAGAGGAACCACCCTGTCATGGACACCTTCGAACTCACCCGACTGCTGCCCGCCGACCACTTCAGCACCGCGCTGCGCCACGACGTGCAGCACGGACTGACCGCGCGGCCCAAGTGGCTGCCGCCGAAGTGGTTCTACGACGCGCGGGGCAGCGAGCTGTTCGAGGAGATCACCCGGCTGCCCGAGTACTACCCGACCCGGGCGGAGCGGGCCATCCTGACCGCCCGGGCCTGCGAGATCGCCGCCGCCACCGGGGCCCGCACCCTGGTGGAGCTGGGCTCCGGCTCCTCCGAGAAGACCCGGCTGCTGCTGGACGCCCTGCGCGCGCTCGGCACCCTGGAGACGTACGTCCCGGTGGACGTCAGCGAGAGCGCGCTGACCGCGGCCGGCGCCGCCATCTCCGCCGAGTACCCCGGGCTCGCGGTGCACGGCGTGCTCGCCGACTTCACCGCCGGGCTCGGCCTGCCCCCGGAGGGCGGCCCGCGCCTGGTCGCCTTCCTCGGCGGCACCCTCGGCAACCTGCTGCCCCTGGAGCGCGCGGCCTTCCTGCACGGCCTGCGCGCCGCCCTCGACCCGGGCGACTTCCTGCTGCTCGGCACCGACCTGGTCAAGGACCCGGCGGTGCTGGTCGCCGCCTACGACGACTCCGCCGGGGTGACCGCCGAGTTCAACCGGAACGTGCTGAACGTGCTCAACCGCGAGCTGGGCGCCGACTTCGACCCGGACGCCTTCGAGCACGTCGCGCTCTGGGACGCCGAGCAGGAGTGGATCGAGATGCGGCTGCGCTCGCTGCGCGCGCAGTCCGTGAAGATCCCGGCCCTGGACCTGCCGGTGCACTTCGCCCGGGGCGAGGAGCTGCGCACCGAGGTGTCGGCGAAGTTCCGCCGGGAGCGGGTGGCCGGGGAACTGGCGGCGGCCGGGCTGCGGCTGAGCCACTGGTGGACCGACCCGGAGGGCCGGTTCGGGCTCTCGCTCGCCTCGCCGGCCTGACCGCCTTGCCCGGACGGCCCAATTTGCTTGTTCACCTTACGAATTCTCAGAGCGAAACTTGAGGTTCCCGGTGTACAAGACTTAAACGAATAGGGGTTACGATCTCGGCTACCGAGCTCAGCGTTGAGTACCAGGAGTCAGATCGTGAGCGTCACCCAGAAGCCCTCCGGGGCGGTCGAGGCCCCCGCGCCCGGCCGCCTCGGCTTCGTCGTCTTCATCACCGCGGCAGCGGCCCTCGGCGGCTTCCTGTTCGGCTACGACAGCTCCGTGATCAACGGCGCCGTCTCCGGCATCCAGGAGAAGTTCGGCGTCGGCAGCGGCGTGACCGGCCTGATCGTCTCCTCGGCGCTGCTGGGCTCGGCGGTCGGCGCCGCGATCGCCGGACGGTTCGCCGACCGGTACGGCCGCATCAAGGTCATGAAGGCGGGCGCCCTGCTGTTCGCGATCAGCGCGGTCGGCTCGATGCTGCCGTTCTCCGCCTGGGACCTCGCCCTCTGGCGCGTCCTCGGCGGCGCGGCCATCGGCATCGCCTCGGTGATCGCCCCGACCTACATCGCCGAGGTCGCGCCGACCAAGTACCGGGGCCGGCTGGCCTCCTTCCAGCAGGCCGCGATCGTGCTCGGCATCGCGATATCCCAGCTGGTCAACTGGGTGCTGGCGCAGGCGGCCGGCGGCGACACCCGCGGCCGGCTGCTCGGCCTGGAGGCCTGGCAGTGGATGCTCGGCATCTGCGTCGTCCCGGCCGCGGTCTACTTCGTGCTCGCCTCGGTGATCCCCGAGTCCCCGCGCTACCTGATCCAGGCCGAGCGCCTGGACGACGCCCGCAAGGTGCTCGCCGAGGTCGAGGGCGAGGGCGTGGACACCGACGCCCGGATCGCCGAGGTCCAGGCGCTGATCGCCTCCGACCACCGTCCGCGCTTCCGCGACCTGCTCGGCGGCCGCTTCGGCCTGCTCCCGATCGTCTGGGTCGGCATCGGCCTGTCGGTCTTCCAGCAGCTGGTCGGCATCAACGTGATCTTCTACTACTCGTCGATCCTGTGGCAGTCGGTCGGCATCGACCAGGGCAACTCGCTGCTGATCAGCTTCGTCGGCTCGGTGATCAACATCCTCGGCACCGTGATCGCGATCGTGCTGGTCGACCGGGTCGGCCGCAAGCCGCTCGCCCTGATCGGCTCGGCCGGCATGGCGGTCGCGCTCGGCACCGCCGGCTGGGCCTTCTCCTCGGCCACCGGCAGCGGGGACAACCTCACCCTGCCCGACCTCCAGGGCACCGTCGCGCTGGTCGCCGCCAACGCCTTCGTGCTGTTCTTCGCCATGTCCTGGGGCGTCGTCGTCTGGGTGATGCTCGGCGAGATGTTCCCGAACCGGATCCGCGCCGCCGCGCTCTCCGTCGCCGCCTCCGCGCAGTGGATCGCGAACTGGGTGATCACCGTCTCGTTCCCGTCCATGTCGCGCTGGAACCTGTCGGCGACCTACCTGATCTACGCCGCCTTCGCGGCGCTCTCCATCCTCTTCGTGGCGAAGTTCATGAAGGAGACCAAGGGCGTCCGGCTGGAGGACATGGGCTGACCCGCCCGTCGGCCCGCCGACCTCTCGGCCCCCGTACCCCCGGCGCGATCAGCGCGAGGTGCGGGGGCCGAATCGTTTCCGCTCGACCGGGCCCCTCCAGCCTCGTCTCAGGGCCGCTCGGCGAGCCGGGCGTAGCGCAGGGCGAGCCCGTCGAGCAGCGCCTCCAGCCCGGTCTCGAAGGCACCCTCGTCCACTGTCCCGCGGTGCCCGGCCAGCCGGTGCGCCTCGCCGAGGTGCGGGTAGTCGGCCGCGTCGTAGACCTCGGCGTCGGCGGGGAAGCCGGCCGCGAAGGAGGCGAGCGCCGAGCCGGTGACGAAGTAGCGCATCAGCGCGCCGATCCTGGTCGCCTGGCCGCGCGGCCACCCGGACTCGACCAGGTGGCCGAAGACCGCGTCGGCCAGCCGCAGGGCGTTCGGCCGGCGCCCGGGGCCCTGGGCGAGCACCGGGACGATGTTGGGGTGGGCGGCCAGCGCGGCACGGTAGGAGCGGGCCCAGTCGCGCAGCGCCTCCGGCCAGGAGCCCCCACCGGCCGCGACGACTCCGGCGGCCCCGGCGATGCCGAACATCGACAGGTCGACCTCGCCGATGACGCTGTCCACCACCGCGTCCAGCAGCTCGTCCTTGGTGGCGAAGTGGTTGTAGAGCGAGGGCCCGCTGACCGACAGCTCGGTGGCGAGCCGGCGGGTGGAGAGGGCGTCCAGCCCCTCGTCGTCGATCAGCCGCAGCGCGGCGGCGACGATGCGCTCGCGGCTGAGCAGCGGGGTGCGTGGACGGGCCATCGCGGCGGGTGCCTCCGGTTCCTCCGGTCGGGTGTGCTGGGGACCGATTCTGGCAGGTGCCCCTTCCCAGCGCGGGCGGGGCGGGGCTACAGTCCCCCCATAAAACTTGCAGCGCTAGTTTAATGGGTCCGGCCCTGGGGTCGGGGCCCTGGACACCGGATTCGGGAGCCGCCGTGAACCTGGAGTTGTCCGAGGAGCAGAGCGCCGTCCGGGACCTCGCCGCCTCCTTCACCGACCGCGAGGTCGTGCCGCACGCCGCCGAGTGGGACCGCGCCGAGTCCGTCGACCGCGCGATCATCGGCAAGCTGGCGAAGGTCGGCTTCCTCGGGCTGACCATCCCGGAGGAGTACGGCGGCAGCGGCGGCGACCACCTGGCGTACTGCCTCGTCCTGGAGGAACTCGGGCGCGGCGACTCGGCCGTGCGCGGGATCGTCTCGGTCTCGCTCGGCCTGGTCGGCAAGTCGGTCAACGCCTTCGGCACCGAGGAGCAGAAGCGGCACTGGCTGCCCCGGCTCACCTCGGGCGAGGCGCTCGCCTGCTTCGCGCTCACCGAGCCGGGCACCGGATCGGACGCCGCCAACCTCACCACCCGCGCCGTCCGGGACGGCGGGGACTGGCTGATCAGCGGCGCCAAGACCTTCATCACCAACGGCACCTGGGCCGACGTCGCCCTGGTCTTCGCCCGCACCGGCGGGGACGCGCCCGAGCAGCGGGGCCACCGGGGCATCACCGCCTTCCTGGTCCCCACCGGCCTGCCCGGCTTCACCCGCACCGAGATCCACGGCAAGCTCGGCCTGCGCGGCCAGGCCACCGCCGGCCTCTCCTTCGAGGACGTCCGGGTGCCGGACAGCGCCCGGCTCGGCGAGGTCGGCAAGGGGTTCACGGTGGCGATGGCCGCGCTGGCCAAGGGCCGGATGTCGGTGGCGGCCGGCTGCGTCGGCATCGCCCGGGCCTGCCTGGAGAGCGCCGTCCGCTACGCGGGCGAGCGCGAACAGTTCGGCAAGCCGATCGCCTCGCACCAGCTCGTCCAGGAGCTGCTGGCCGGCATCGCCGTCGACGTCGAGGCGGCCCGGCTGCTCACCTGGAAGGTCGCAGACCACATCGACCGCGGCCTGCCGTTCGCCACCGAGTCCTCCGTCGCCAAGCTGTACGCCAGCGAGGCCGCCGTCCGGGCCGCCAACAACGCGCTCCAGGTCTTCGGCGGCTACGGGTTCATCGACGAGTACCCCGTCGGCAAGTACCTGCGCGACGCGCGGGTGATGACGCTCTACGAGGGCACCAGCCAGATCCACCAGCTGCTCATCGGACGCGCCCTCACCGGCGTCAACGCCTTCTGACGCCGGCCCGCCAAGCCGCCCTGCCCCGCCGCCTGCCCCGCCACCCGTTTCCCGAGAAGGAGCCCGACGACGTGCGTCCCGTCTACTTCGCCGCCGCCCGCCGCACACCCATCGGCCGACTGCGCGGCGCGCTCGCCACGGTCCGCCCGGACGACCTCTCGGTCACCGTGCTGCGCGCCCTGCTCGCCGACGTCCCCGCGCTCGACCCGGCCCGGATCGACGACGTCTACTGGGGCGCCGCCAACCAGGCCGGCGAGGACAACCGCAACGCCGCCCGGATGGCCGTGCTGCTGGCCGGCCTGCCGGAGACCGTCCCCGGAGCCACCGTCAACCGGCTCTGCGCCTCCGGCCTGGAGGCCGTCACCCTCGCCGCCCGGGCCATCGGCTCCGGCGAGGCGGACGTGGTGCTGGCCGGCGGCTGCGAGTCGATGACCCGCGCCCCCTTCGTCCTCCCCCGCCCCGACGAGGCGCTGCCGCACCGGATGGAGACCTTCGACACCCGGCTCGGCTGGCGGCTCACCAACCCGCGGATGGCCGAACTGCACGGCGTGCTCAGCATGGGCGAGACCGCCGAGGAGGTGGCCACCCGGTACGGCATCGGCCGGGAGCGCCAGGACGCCTTCGCGCTGCGCAGCCACCAGCGGGCCGGCGCCGCCCGCGAGGACGGGCACTTCGACGCGGAACTCGTCCCGGTCGAGCGGCCGGACGGGGTGACGGTGGGCCGCGACGAGGGCATCCGCGAGGACACCAGCCTGGCGAAGCTCGCCGGCCTCAAGCCGGTGTTCCGGCCCGGGGGCACGGTCACCGCCGGGAACGCCTCGCCGATGAACGACGGCGCGGCCGGGCTGCTCCTGGTCGGCGAGGAGGCGCTGCACGACCTCGGGCTGCGGCCGCTCGGCCGGTACGTGGCCGGCGCCTCGGCCGGGGTGCACCCGGACGTCATGGGCATCGGCCCGGTCCCGGCCACGGCGAAGGTGCTCGCGCGGGCCGGCTGGTCGCTCGCCGACCTGGACACCGCCGAGCTGAACGAGGCCTTCGCGGCCCAGGCGCTCGCCTCCGCCGACGGCATCGGGTTCAGCCCCGAGCGGGCCGAGGAGGTGGTCAACCCCAGCGGCGGCGCGATCGCGCTCGGCCACCCCCTGGGCGGCTCCGGCGCCCGCATCCTCACCACCCTGCTGCACCGGATGCGCCGTACCGGTGCCCGGCGCGGTCTGGCCACCATGTGCGTGGGCGTGGGGCAGGGTACGGCCGTGCTCGTCGAGAACGTCTGACGACCGGCGCTCCCCGTCCGTCGATCCACACCTCTGTCGATCCACAACTCTGTTGGTCCACACCTCTGTTGATCCACACCTCCGTCGGTCCGAGTCTCCAAGGCCCGGACCGACCTTCAACCCTCCAGACTTCCGAGGAGTTCACATGACGCGGTTCGCGGGGAAGGTCGCCGTGGTGACCGGCGCGGCCCAGGGCATCGGGGCGGCCACCGCCCGTCTGCTGGCGGAGGAGGGCGCGGCGGTCGCCGTGGTCGACCTCACCGCCGAGCGGGCGGCCGGGACGGTCGCCGAGATCACCGCCAAGGGCGGCACCGCCCGGGCGTACGGCTGCGACGTGGCCGACTACGACGCCGTGGAGGCGGTGTTCGCGCAGGTCGCGGCAGACCTCGGCGGGGTGCACATCCTGGTCAACAACGCCGGGATCACCCGGGACAACCTGTTCTTCAAGATGCCGAAGGCCGACTGGGACGCGGTGCTGACGGTCAACCTGACCAGCGCGTACAACTGCAGCCACGTCGCGCAGAAGTACATGGTGGCGCAGAAGTACGGGAAGATCGTCTCGCTCAGCTCGCGCTCCGCCCTCGGCAACCGGGGCCAGGCCAACTACGCGGCCGCCAAGGCCGGCATCCAGGGCCTCACCGCGACCCTGGCGATCGAGCTCGGGCCGTTCAACGTCAATGTCAACGCCGTCGCGCCCGGGTACATCGCCACCGCGATGACCGCGGCCACCGCCGAGCGGGTCGGCAGCAGCGCCGAGGAGCACCAGACCGAGGTCGCCGCCCGGACGCCGCTGCGCCGGGTCGGGCAGCCGGAGGAGGTCGCCTCGGTCGTCGCCTTCCTGGCCAGCGAGGAGGCCTCCTACGTCAGCGGGCAGACGCTGTACGTCAACGGCGGAGCGCGCTAGGCAGTCGTCTGACGTGTCGTCATATCGCCGTCCCGGGTGGGAGGTTACTTTCCCCTGGGACGGCCTTTACCTTTTCGCGTGGCCGAGTATGACCATGTCCTTGATCACATGGCCCCACCAAATGACTATGGCATGATCATGCAGCTCTCGATGGGATGGCCGCACCGACCCGACCGAACCAGGTCGGGCCCTGCGCCCCAAGGAGTCCCATGGGCAGCCCCGCCACCCTCCGCCGCGCCCTGGCCCTGCTCGCCGTGGGGGCCACCGCCCTCACGGCCGGTACCGTCGCCGTACCGGCCGCCGGCACCGCGATCGCCGCCCCCGCGCACGATCTCACGGGCGTCCACGTCCGCCCCGCCTCCTTCGGGCACCACAACGCCCAGGGCCGCCCCGCCCCGCTGAGCACCACCCAGTGCGTCAGCCAGGTCGGTATCCACTGCTACTCGCCGCTGCAGTACCGGACCGCCTACAACCTGGACCCGCTGTACCAGGAGGGCATCACCGGCAAGGGCCGCACCATCGTCATCGTCGACTCCTTCGGCTCGCCGACCATCCAGCACGACCTGGAGGTCTTCGACAAGCAGTGGGGCATCCCGGACACCAACGTCGAGGTGGTCAAGTGGGGCAACGTCCCCACCTGGGACCCGAAGAACCCCGACCACACCGGCTGGGCCGGCGAGACCACCCTGGACGTCGAGTACGCCCACGCGATCGCCCCCGACGCGCACATCATCCTGGTCGAGACCGGCGTCGCCGAGACCGAGGGCACCACCGGCCTGCCCGAGATGATGGACGCCGAGAAGGCCCTCATCAAGGCCGGCCGCGCCGACGTCATCTCGCAGAGCTTCGGCGCCACCGAGAACACCTTCCCGGGGTACGACAAGGGCGACTTCAAGTCGCTCACCGACCTGCGCTACGCCTTCCAGGCTGCCGCCGACCACAACGTGACGGTGCTCGCCGCCTCCGGCGACAACGGCGCCACCGACGCCCAGGAGAACGGCACCGACCTGTACCCGTACAAGGTCAACTCCTGGCCGTCCTCGGACCCGCTGGTCACCTCCATCGGCGGCACCCAGCTCACCCTGGACGACAAGGGCAACCGCACCGCGCCCGACAAGGTGTGGCACGACAAGTCCGGCGCCGGCGGCGGTGGCGTCTCGGGCATCTTCGAGCGTCCGTGGTACCAGGCCGGCGTCGCCAACGTCACCGGCAACCACCGCGGCACCCCGGACATCAGCATGAGCGCGGCCGTGGACGGCGCCGCCTGGACCTACGAGTCCTACGACCCGACCTCGGTCGGCTGGCACCTCACCGGCGGCACCAGCGAGGCCACCCCGCTGTTCTCGGGCGTCGTCGCGCTCGCCGACCAGCTCGCCGGCCACCGCCTCGGCCAGCTCAACTGGCGCCTGTACGGCATGAACCTGCTGCCGAGCAAGTGGAGCGGCATCGTGGACGTGAAGCAGGGCGACAACGGCTGGAACGGCGTCACCGGCTACAACGCGACCGAGGGCTACGACCTCGCCAGCGGCCTGGGCACCATCGACGGCGCGAAGTTCGTGCACGCGGTCGCCGGTCGGTGAACCGGCGGGTCACTGGGTGACGGGTGACAGGTAACAGATAACAGACGACAGCGGACAGATTTTGAAATCTGTCCGCTGTTCGCTGTTTTCCGTCTGCTGTTATCCGTCAGCTGTCGCCCGCCGACCGCCGGTTGTCAGCCGGTGGCCGCCAGCTGGGCGAGGTAGCGCTCGGCGGCGCGGAGCTTGCGGCCGTCGGGGCCCGGGAGGTAGGCGCGCAGCTCGATGATCTCCGGGGCGATCCGGATGGCCTCCGCACGGTCGGCGATCGCGCGCCAGCAGGCCTCGGCGTTGGTGGCCGCCCGCTGGGTCTCCACATGGTCCGGGCCCTGCGAACGGAGCAGGGTCAGCGCCACCTCACGGTAGATGTCCGCGGCCTCGGCCGACCGGCCCGCGAGCCGGCAGACGTGCGCCCGGACCTGCCGGACCTGCAGCACCGGCTCGGAGACGGCACCGTGCTCGGCGATCGCCTCCAGTTCGAGGGCGAAGGCCAGGTCGGTGGCGGCGGCGTGGTCCCCGGCCTCGGCGCTACGGACGATCCGTCCGATGACCTCGCGGTAGTCCGCGCGGGGCGTAGCGGCCGCAGCGGCCGCAGCGGCTTCGTCGGCCGGTGCGTCGGCAGGGGCGTCACTCGGGGCGGGCGGCGCGTCGGCGGGAGCGTCCTCGGCCGGCGCTTCGTCCTGCGGCACGGCGTCGGTCGGCACCTCGTCAGAAGGTGTCCCGTCCACCGGAACGACGTCGGCGGGAGCCTGCTCGGCGGACTCCTGCTCGGCGGGAGCCTCGTCCGTCGGCACGGACTCCACCGGGACGGCGTCCCTGGGCTCCTCCGCGGCCTCGGGTGCCTCCTCGACGACCTCCCCGGCAGCGCCCTCGGCTGCCTCCTCGCTCGTCTCCTCCGCCGTCTCCTCCGCTGCCTCCTCGGCCACCGGCTCGACCACGGTCCCGACCGCCTCCGCCGCGGCTTCGGCGGCCACCGCGGCTTCCTCCTGCGGGAGTTCGGGCTCGGCGACGGCACCGTCCACCGGCTCCGGCCGGGACTTCAGGAGCGTGACGCCCGCCGGGGACGCGCTGTCCTCGGGCACGGTGTCGGCCGGGGCGGGCTTGCGCAGGGTCACGCCCGGTGCCTCGACGCTCCCGCCCGCCTTCTGCAGGCTGACCGGGCGGGCCGGCCGCGGCGGGGTGGGCGGTACGCCCGGCTTGACCAGGCTGACCGGACCGCCCGCGGCCACCGGAGACCCGGCGAACGCAGCGGACCCGACCGCCCCCGCCGACCCGGCCGACGACGCGGGCGCCCCGGCCGGGGCCGCTACCGGCCACTCGGGAGCGGCGTCCCGGGGCTCCGCCGGACGCGGCAGCGGCGCCGTCGGCGCCACCGGGGGCGGCGGCGCGTCGGAGGGCGCCGTACCGGCGGTCGGCAGCGGCGCCACCTCGGCCGGCAGGCCCTCGCCGCGACGGGCGGTGTTGCGGAAGAACGGCCGGTCCGGGGCGTGCGTGGCCAGGATGACCACATCCGGCCGCAGCACCGAGTACACCTGCTGACGCAGCTGCTCCGGCGCGAGCACCTCGCCCGCGCCGGGCCGCCCGCCGTGCAGCGCCTCGATCAGGGCGCGGGTGAAGGTGCCGATCTGTTCCGGGTCCGGGCTGACCACCGCCCAGAGCGGGATCCCCTCGCTGAGCGGCGAGACGGTGCCCTGGAGGTACGGCCAGGCGTTCTGGTCGGCGCTCAGGTCGGCGATGACGAGGGTCTGCCACTCGGCCGGACGGTGGCTCAGCTCGGCGGCGACGGCCTGCCAGGGGAGGCCGTCCTGCTTGGCGTCGCGCAGGGTCAGCTGGAGCTGCCCGCCGCGCTTGTCGGCGACGACGTGGCCGCCCAGGTGGATCAGCAGCGGTCCGGGGTGCCGGGAGGCGGCGCGCAGGTGGGCGAGGACGGTGTGCGGGTCCCCGGCGCCGGGGAGGTGGACGGCGTCCACCGCGTCCGCGGCGAGCAGCACCTGCGGCGAGACGGCGGCGAGCATCGCCGAGAGTACGGGTGCCTGGGTCGGTCCGCCGCGGCCCCAGGTGCGGCGGCCGGACGTTCCGTACCCGCCCTCGATGACCAGGATCCGTCCGCGCGGCGCGGCTCCGAGCCCGCCCGCGCCGACGGCGGCGCTCGGCGCCGCGCTCTGGACCGGGAACGGCGGCGGGGTCGCCGTGGACGCGGCCCCGGCGGCGGGCAGCCCGGTGAGGGTCCATCCGGTGGGCGGGACGGGCGGTGCGGGCGGCGGCGCGACCGGGGGTGCGGCCGGGGGCGCCGGCGGCGGCTCGTACAGCGCGGCGGGGCCCGGCGGGTGCTCCTCGGCCGGGAGGCGCGGGGGCGGCGGTACGGCGTCCCAGGGACCCGAGCCCCCGGCCGGGTCGGGACCTCCGGAAACCGCTGTCGTCTCCGCCATCTCCTGGTCACCGCCCCGCCCCGCCGCTCCCGCGGCGTCTGATGCCCTCGACTGCGTGGTGCCTGCCACCACACTCCGTGCGCGCCACCCTACGAGATCCCGGCTCGCCCGTTCCAGGCCGGGTGGCCGATCGGCGCGCCACACCACCCGCGCCGCCCGCTAAGGTGCCGTCATGATCGATACCGATCGCCCGTTGCTCTTCCTCGACGTGGACGGTCCGCTGATCCCCTTCGGGGGCCCGCCGCCGGGCGGCTACCCCGTCCACCGCAGCCCGTACGTCCCGGCCGGTACGACTCCGGGCGGGAACCCGCTGATCGCCCGCGTGGACCCGGAGTTGGGCCCTCGGCTGCTCCGCCTGCCGGCCGAGCCGGTGTGGGCCACCACCTGGCTGGAGGACGCCAACGAGTGCCTCGCGCCCTGGCTCGGCCTGCCCCGACTGCCCGTCGTGGACTGGCCGGTGGACGACTCTGACGACGCGGAGGACGCGGAGGACGCGGACACCGCGGACGCCACGCACCCGCCGGAGGGCCTGCACTGGAAGACCCGCACGCTGCTCGCCTGGGCGGGCGGGCGGCCGTTCGCCTGGGTGGACGACGAGATCACCGGGGCCGACCGCCGCTGGGTCGCCGCCCACTCCCCCGCCCGCGCCCTGCTCCACCGGGTCGATCCCCGACGCGGGCTCACCGACGCGGACTTCGCCGCGCTGGACGCCTGGCTGCGGACGGCCTGACTACACTGCCCCGCCATGGAACCCGTCGCCGGAGCACCGTCCCGCTGGCATCTGGCCCTGCACGGCGGGGCGTTGGTCGAGCTGTGGGCGGACGGGTACGGCGTCGAGGGCGGGACGTACGTGTTCAGCTCGCTCGTCCGGGCGACGGCGGAGGAGCAGGAGCAGGTCGAGGTGGTCGCGCGGACCCCGGCGGACGACCGGCGGGTCCTGGTGGCCGTGGCACGGGTTCAGGAGGCCGTCGTCCAGGACGTCCACTCGGCCGCCGAACCGGCGCGCGACGGCACCTGTGCCTGCCGGCCCTTCTCCTGGGAGGAGTGACCGCTCCCGGAAACCCGTCCGGCCACCCCTGGAACAGGAGTGGCCGGGCGGGCGTGTAGGGAGCGCGAGATCGTGAGCACGAGTGCCTGCGGAAACATCGCAATCCGTGAGTCATGAGCACTGCTCGTGTCGGCTGATCATGAGCAGAAACCGCTACCAGGATACTGAGTTCGGTCACTTTGAGTAGCGGATGCCCCGTGATCCGCATGCCCTGACGTTCGGCCTGGGTGTCTGGCCGGGTGGACCGCGTGCTAGGCGGCCCAGATGTCGGCTCGGAAGCATCCTCGGGCAGGGACGGTATGGCCGTTGCAGCGGGCCCTAGACGCAGACTTCGGCAACGGCTGCCTTCCCTGCCTGGGGTGCCCCTATCTCACTGACCGCCAGAGCGTCGGGCGAATCGGCCGCGTTTGGGGGCAGCACCGGTCTGCATCTGGTGAAACCTCGATGTTCCACGCGGTTCACGGGCGATAGGCTAGGAGACAGGTCTGCAACGGCTATCACGCCGCCGACCGCATCATCAGGCAGGTCAGGCAGGGAGGGCTGGTGTGGCTCGAGAGTCGAACGAGCTCGAAAGTCGATTCACGAACCTGGCACTTGCCTCGGCCAATTTCGGGTTCCTCCTTCCGCACGAACCGCTCCTAGTCCTCTATGGCGCGTCATCGGAGGCCTGGGCACCCACTGTCCCTGCTGACTCAGTGGTGGCTGCGCGTCGGTTCGGTGAGGTTCTCGCCGCCAAACTTGGCCATGTGGCCGGGGTGCGACTGCCGACGGCAGCCCAGTCGTCTCGTCTGCGGGTGCTGACCCGTGCTGGGCTACTGCCTGCGCGAGTCCTTGCCGCGTTCGAGGACCTTCACGGTCACCCGAATGGTGATGCTGATCGGGCGGAGGCGGTGGCGTCGCAGCTGGTGCAGCGATGTTTTGAGCTGGCTGTCTGGTTCTTCCGTCTCCAGACCGGCGACCAAGAGCCGATGCTTTTTGTCCACACCAGCCCGTCTGACCTGCGCGTTCTGGCAGAGCGAGTGGTTCCGGTGGATGCGGTCGAGCCGCAGCTGCGCCGCGAATTTGACCTCCGAGTAGGGCCCACGTCTCTACCAGCTTCAGAGCGCGAGCGCCTGATCGTCAGTGCCCGCGATGCTGCCTATGAGCCGCTGACAGAAGACGCGATTGCGGCGGAGGTGCAGCGCAGGCTCACCCATGCAGGGTGGGATGTTCTGGGCCCCGATGCGGGTGATGACTGGCATCACTCACTCGGCTGCGTGTTGATCGAGCCCCGTCTGCCCGGCGGCAGCCGTGCCGACTTGCTGCTGTTGGTTGGCGGGCAGGTGGTGGGGATTATCGAGTACAAGAGGGACGGCGCGGATCTAAGCACGGCTATGGAGCAGGCGGGGAGGCTGGCCATCGCGGTGACCGACGCCTCGCCGTGGCCGGTCTGGCGCTCTCCGCTGCCCTACCGGTACGTAAGTGACGGCCGGCGGCTGCTCTTCTACGACACCAATGATCCAGAAACGCGCGCCCGGCTGGTCAGCGGCTTCCACCGGCCAGCCACGTTGGCTCGTTGGCAGCGCGAGGCAGAGGCCGACAGTGAGGCCCCAACCTATCGCGCAAGGATGACGGCCCTGCCGCCCTTGCAAGAGGGCACGCAGGCGGCCGGACAAATGCGATTGCCGCAGTTGATGGCAGTTCTGGCAGTCGAGCAAGCCCTCGCGGCCGGAGATCGCCGAGCTCTGGTCCAGATGGCTACCGGCACGGGACGGATCTCTACCGAAGTCTTCGCGGCCTACCGCCAGCTCAGATACGCCAAGGCCGCCCGCATTCTGTTTGTTGTTGATCGCGTGGTGATGGCACATCAGCTGGTGGCTGCGTTCCGGCAGTTCGCTCTCCCGGATACGGGTCGGAGTCTGGCTGATGTGTACCAAGCAGCAGAGCTGACGTCGGCAGGCGTGCCATCGTCGGTATCCATCGTCGTGGCCACGGCACAACGGTTGGAGAGCATGCTGGCAGGCACTCCCGAGCTGAAGGACGGATCCGCCCGCGTATCGGCCTATGAGACCGCCGAGCAGGTCTCGCAGTCCAACACCGCGCCGCTCGAAGTGACCTACTCCCCGGCCCTGCCGCCTGACTCCTTTGACCTTATCGTCGTCGACGACTGCCACCACCAGATCTACGGACGAGGGCGTGCTCTCCTGGAGTACTTCGACGCTCCGGTGGTCGGATTCACCGCGACACCGGTCGCCCCGGTGTTCGGCTTCTTCAAAGCCAATCTGGTCAGCGAATACCCATTCGAACAGGCTGTCGCCGACGGACTCCTCGTGGACTACGCCGTGTACCAGGCACGGTTCGAACCATCCGGACGCGCAGCGCTCGTGCCATTGACTGAGTACATCGCCGCCGAGGCCAAGGCTCCGCGCCGCACCTGGTACGAGCAGTTGGACGAGGACCTAGCTCACGCCGGACCGGCCAGCGCCCCACGGATCGTGGGGTCAGAGCAGCTGGCCGCGGTGGTGACGGCGTTCCGTGATGAACTGCCTGCCCTGTTCCCCGAGAGGGCAACCGAGAGCGAGCTGGGTGTACCCAAGACCGTGATCTTCGCACTCAGCGACGCGCATGCGGAAGACATCGTGCACCAAATCCGCGAGGTGTTCGGTGCCGGTGACGCCTTCTGCCAGAAGATCACCATGCGCAGTGATAACCCGGACCAGCTGCTGAGGGACTTCCGGACCGCTCCGCAGTTTCGGATTGCCGTGGTGGTGGACATCATGTCCGGCCACACAGACATGCGAGCGGTCGAATGCGTGCTGTTCCTGCGCGATGTCCGCTCCGCTGCCTATTACGAGCGGCTGCTGGCGCAAGGGGCTCAGCGCATTGCGCCAGCGGCGCTCCGAGCGGTCACCCCAGGAGCATTCGCCAAGACCCAGTTCGTGGTGATCGACGCGGTGGGAACCTCGCGTCATCATCATCGACGACTCGTCAATGTGACCGATGCATCCGGCCGGGCCGGCCGGCGTGCCCTGGAGCGCTTGCTGAACCGCACGGTGGACGCCGGCATGACCGCTGACGAGACGGCCGAACTCGGGGTGCGGCTCGCCCGGCTCGTTCCCGTGTTGAGCGAGGCGGATGGCGCCGCGGTCCGAAAGCTGGCTGGCTCTTCCTTGGAAGGGTTGGTGGCCCGGCTTCTAGGCACCGTCGATCCGGACCACGTTGCGAAGGTCCGCGCAGCCTGGGGGCCGGAGGCCCTCGAGGAGGAAGTCCGCGATGCCAGGGCGCTGCTGGGCAACAGGCCTGCGCTGCGGCAGCTCCTGCTCCGCCTCTACGACAGACCGGCTGCACCGGATGCGGAGGAGCCCACCACCGGACAGGGTGCGGCCGCCGAGGGCATGCGACAGCGTCTGGCCGCGTTCATGCAGCAGGCAGGACCCTTCACCCCGGCCCAGGTGTGGTGGATCGAGAACATTGCGGAAGCGACTGCCACCGCCGAGGACCGATTTGATCCCCGAGACCTCGACAGCGTCCCGTTTTCGGGTCGGGGTGGCACCGATGGGTTCCTTGGCGCGTTCGGCGCCGAAGCCGCCATCGACCTCCTCGAAGACTTGGGTGAGGCACTCGCTTGAACCTTGACCTTCCCACCAGTTGGACCCTGGTGAAGTTGGCTGACGTCCTACGCGAGCCGTTGGCCAACGGCCGGTCCCTGCCCACCCGCGAGGGCGGCTTCCCCGTCCTGCGAGCGACGGCTCTTCGCTCGGTGACGGTGGACTTCACCCAGACCAAGGGCGGCGACGAGACAGCTCACAACACCCCGCCTTCCCTGGCAGAACCCGGTGACCTGCTGGTCAGCCGGGTCAGCGGCTCTCACTCCCTGGTCGGCGAGGGCGCCTTGGTGGACGAACCTCTCCGGACGGTGGCCTTCCCCGACACCATGACCCGCGTGCGCGTGCAGCCTTCTCTGGTCGACCCGCGATACCTCGCACACCTGTGGAACTCGCCGGTCGTGCGCCGCCAGCTTGAGGATCTGGCCCGGCAGGGCGGTACCGCGCTATACCGAATCAACCACCGTGACCTGGCGCAGATCCGGCTTCCGCTCCCAGCACCCGAAGAGCAGGCCCGGATCGCCAGCCTGGTGGAGGAGCGTCTCGCCCAGATCGACGCCACCATGACCCGCACCCGCAGGGCCGTCGATCGGGCCGACGAACTGGTCCAGGCAATAAGCACCCAAGCCAGTCTGGGCGGGCTGTCCGGTACCGACCGTGTATCAGGAAGCCTGCCGCCTGCGGGCACCCAGGATGGCGCCCTGCCGGCCCTGCCTGCCGACTGGCGGTGGGCCCGCCTGGAGAGCGTCGCCGAAGTGACCCTCGGGGTAGCCAGGAACAACAGACGGCAGTGGGATCCTGTGGATGTGGAAGTTCCCTGCCTGCGGGTCGCCAACGTGCAACGGGGCCGACTCGCCCTGGATGACATCCACATGATCCGGTTGCCCGTGCAGCGGGCCCAGGCCACCCGCCTCCGCACCGGCGACGTGCTCCTGACCGGAGGCGGAGATCGCAGCCAGCTGGGCCGCAGCTGGATCTGGGAGGAGCAGGTGCTTGACTGCGTCCACCAAAACCATGTGTTCCGAGCGCGCATCACCCACCAGCAGCTGCACCCGAAGCTCTTGGCCTGGCACGCCAACGGATTCGGCCGCCAATGGTGCGAGCGCAACGCCACGCAGGTCACCGGGCTGGCATCCATTGGTCTGGGGAAAATCCGGCTGATGCCGGTACCCGTCGCCCCGGCTAGCGAGCAGCAACGGCTGGTCGCCCTGGTCGATGCGCACCTCACCTCCCTGCGGGCTTCTTCCGCCGCCGCCGAACGAGCGATTGACGTGGCCGTCCGGCTGCGGAGCAACCTGCTGCAGCAGGCGTTCACCGGCCAGCTGTCCCAAGGCGCCCACCCGTTCGGGCAACAGGAGTCCTCGCTGTGAACCCACCTTCCTCCT
The DNA here is from genome assembly GCF_053597855.1 of Kitasatospora sp. NPDC001225. Classification (NCBI taxonomy): domain Bacteria; kingdom Bacillati; phylum Actinomycetota; class Actinomycetes; order Kitasatosporales; family Streptomycetaceae; genus Kitasatospora; species Kitasatospora sp. NPDC001225. The sequence goes on along the minus strand of NZ_JBSFJC010000007.1, from coordinate 14,169 downwards.
CGTACCCCGGGCACGACCCGGACCTGGCCAAGGTCCTTTGGTCCTTTGCCGACGTGCTGCGAGAAGACGGGGTCTCAGGCATCGAGTACGTCGAGCAGCTCGCCTGCCTGGTCATCCTCAAGTTGGCCCACGAGCAGAGCCGGCGCCCGCTCAACCCTGTCGACATGATTGGCTACGATGCGTGGGCAGAGATCCGCTGGAGCGCCGGTGAGGACCAGCGACACCGCTACGAGCGGGCCTTGGACCGCCTTGCATATGGGTCGGGCAACCTCGCTCTGCTGTTCCGCAAGGCGCAAAACCGCATCTCGGATCCCGCCAAGCTCAGCCGCCTGGTCGACCTGGTCGATAGTTACAGCTGGTCAGGGAGCGACAGCACTAGCCGCGGCGCGCTCTTCGAAGCCTTGCTGGCCCGGCTGACCGCCGATACCAAGACCGGTGCTGGGCAGTTCTTCACCCCCCGCCCGCTAATCGAAGCAATCGTGCAGTGTGTCCAGCCGGGAGTAGGCGATACGATCATCGATCCGGCCTGCGGCACTGGCGGCTTTTTGACCAAATCGTTCGAGTACCTGGTTGAGCACTTCCCTGCCGGCGTTACCCCCGCCGAGCGTGCTCGACTGACCGAGGGCGCGTTCAGCGGCACCGAACTCGTCGATGCCACAGCGCGGTTGGCCACCATTAATCTCGTCCTGCACGGACTGACACGGGCCGACGGCCGTCCCCTGATCGCCGTAGGCGATGCGCTCGCCCAGGCTCCGACGCGACACGCGACGCTGGTCCTTACCACGCCCCCATTCGGCAGGCGATCCACGATCGCCGGGGAGACGTACGCGTACTATCGGCCCGACTTCTGGGCGGAGACGGGAAACCGGCAGCTCAATTTCCTCCAGCACGTCTACAGCCTGCTCCAGCTCAACGGCCGGGCAGCCGTCGTGGTATCCGACAATGTGCTCTTCGAAGGCGGAGCCGGCGAGCATGTCCGGCGCCGACTCCTTGATGTGTGCGACGTACACACCCTGCTCCGGCTTCCGCCAGGCGTCTTCTACGCAACCGGCCTCAAGGCCAGCGTCCTGTTCTTCGACAAGCCCGCTCCTCGGGCGGACGGCAAGCCCTCAACCAAAAAGCTGTGGGTGTACGACCTTCGCTCCCACCGCCCCGTGCCCACCAGTACGACCACGCTGTCCGGTGCCGACTACGACGACTTCGTGTCCGCCTACCTGCCAGGACGGCCCCGCAGCGAGCGGGTCGAGTCACACATGTTCCGGTCCTTCAACGTGGAGGACCTGCTCGCCCGTGAGCGCACCAACCTCGATCTTCTGGCTGCCAGCCCACCTGACGATCTGCTTGCCCCCGACGAGCCCGAATCCGATCTGCACCACATGGCACAGGAAATCGCGGGTGAGCTCCTCTCGGCCCTGGAGGAGTTGACCGCTCTTACCGAAGCGCTGCGGCCCTACAGTGCACACCGCGACCGCCAGGATCGGGGATCGACGACATGACCGCGACCACACCCGCTGCGTCTGGGGGGACCGCATGCGTTTGCTGCGCCTGAGCCTTCCCGCCTACCGCGGGCTACGGGACTTCCACTTGGACCTCACCGACGCGGTGGATGGCGGTCATGCCATCGCCACGCTGATCGGCCCCAACGGCGGCGGTAAGTCGCGGGCGCTGCACGCGCTCGCCGAGATCTTCGGTACCCTGCACCGGCCGAAACATCGCGCGGCTTTCCCTTTCGACGTCCAATACGAGCTGCGCGGCACAACCGTCCGGGCCGTGCAGACTGCCCATTCAGCCGCCCCCGAACTGACCGTGACCCAGGCCGGTCACGAGTCAACAAGAGTGCCGAGGGCCCACTGGCCGCAACATCTTCCCGACCACGTATTCGGCTACCAGGCCTACCCACACGCGCCCTGGACCGCGGAGTTCGACCAGCACCGCCGCTTCGCGACACGTCGCCTGGGCGACTGGCGCCGACAGTGGCGAGAGGATCTTGACGCTTGGCTCGCCAGCCGGTCGCCCGAGGACGCGTGGCCGGAACAGCTCGCCCTCCCCATCCACTGCCCCCTGTACACCCCCGTCTTCCTGTGCACCCCCGCCCACCTGCCGCTCCTCCTTCTGGCGCAGACCACACACTGGGCCGACTCGTTCGGCACCTACCTGCGGGAGCACTCTTACATCCAGCACGTGGCCTCAGCCGTCCTACGCGTCAAAGCGCCCCGCACCGCGCGGGGGGCGCCGTTGGACGCGCTGCCATACTGGGGCTTGGGCGGGCCGGCCCGCACTCTGTTCGCGGCCGTGGCCGAGTCCGGCCGCTTCGGCCCAATTCCCGATCCGGACCCGGTGGACAGCGCGGGGAGCCCCGCCGACGGGTTCCGGATCGTCCTCGGCACCACCGAGGACGTTCGGGCCTTCCGCAACCTCTTCGACAGTGACCTGTCGATGTTTGGGCTGCTCGCCACCCTGCTCGACGCCGGGTACCTCACCGTCGAGGTCCGCCTACACAAGACCGGCGCAGTAATGCTCGGGCTGGACGACCTGAGCTCCGGAGAGCAGCAACTCCTAACCATTTTGGGCCTGCTGCGGCTCCAGCGAGCACAAGAGTCACTCTTCCTCCTGGATGAGCCCGACTCACACTTCCACCCCGAGTGGAGCCGACGCTGGTACAGCTCCGTACGCACTGTGCTGGGGACACACCAGGACTCACAGTTCATCACGGCTACCCACGAACCTCTGCTGGTAGCTAACATGACCCGCCAGCAGGTCCGGATCGTCGCCACTGATCAGGAAGGTCAGGCCACTGCCGTGATCCCCGAGGCCACCCCGCGAGGCCAGGGCGCGGGCGGCCTGCTGACCACCGATCTGTTCGGGCTGCCCACGCAACTAGACGAACATACCCAGGAACTGATCGACCGACAGTACGCGCTGCTGCCGGTGGCGGGCAATGATGCGGTCCTTCAGTCAGAGCTCCGCGAGGTCACAGCCGAGCTCGACGCACTGGGCTTTTCTACGGCGAACCGCGATCCGCTGGTGGCGGCCTTTCTAGCCGAACTCCACCGCAGGCGCCGCGCCCTCGTCGAGGCCGCCACCGGTGCGAACCCTCCGCCTCCACAGGTCCTGGAGGTCTTGGTCGCCGAACTGTTCAACGAGCACTTCTCATCGGTGATCTGACGCCAATGAGACATGTGGACATGAGCGGGCTCATCACTCCGCAAGCGTGGGCAGCCAAGACCGAACGCACTTTGGATGTCGTGCGGGCAGCCATGGCCCGCAATGCCAAGCGCCGTTTCACCGAGCACTGGACCGACGACGAGGTACGCGACCAGTTGGTCGCGCTGCTCGGACCGAAATGCTGGTACTGCGAGACCACGATCCAGCGCGCGGATATCACCGTCGACCACTTCCGACCCAAGTCCGAGGTGCTCGGGGAACCCGGCCACAAGGGGTACTGGTGGCTCGCCTACAAGATTGCCAACTACCGCATCGCATGCAAGCACTGCAACAGCAGCGGAGCCAGGTTCAACGGAATGCGGGAAGGCCGTGCGAAGGGCAGCCGGTTCCCACTGCTGGCCGGGCCGCGCGCCTGGCGCCAGCGCGATGACTTGGACCTTGAGCAACCGCTGCTCCTGGATCCCGCACAAATCGGCGATCCTGATCTGCTCGGTTTCGACACCGCCGGCTACGCCCGCCGCGGTCATACCCCCTACTCGCAGGCCGAGACGCAACGCGGTGTGTGCCGCGCGGACGAGACCATACGGATCCTAGCGCTCAACAGCACCCAGATCACTGAGCAGCGCAGCGAGCTCATGAAGGAGATCGCTGCACTCGCGCAGTTCCCAGGCAACCCCGTCATCCAGGACTTGATCGATAAAAGAGTGTGCCCTACCGCGCAGTGGAGCGCAGCAGCCGCAGCCGCTCTGGCAGTGCAGCGCGCCTGCAACCGGCAGCTGAACACGCCCGACCGATCCGTGGCGGCGCGCCCCGCCACGGCGGGCAGCACTCTGGGGCGCTCGAACGTCGACTTGCATGACCTTCTCGAACACCTCGATCCCGTCGAACTGAAGGCGGGTATTTCGCTGACCGGCCGCTACAGGAACAAGGTGCACACGGCGGTGCTGCTCCACGACGGCCGGATAAGCGTCTGGAATCGACCCTGGGGAACCCCGAATTCTGCGGCCCGGGCTGCCACTGGAAGCGACGAGATCGACGGATGGAACTTCTGGCGGCTGGCCATTGGCGGTGTTGAACAGTCGCTTGCCGAGTTCCGCGCCGCACTCACCACACCCGACCCACCGGCCTGAGTGGTCACCCCTGCTCGCTACTCACCCTGACGCGCCCGAAGGTGTGGCCGGATGTACAGGCCCGACAAAGGACGGACCGGTCCTCATCGGAATCCGCGAGTGATGAGTGCCGCTCATGGCAGCTGATCATGAGCAGAAACCGCTACGAGGATTCAGGACGATGGTGGGCTGTCAGGCTCGAGTAGCCGGACATGGCGCCACACGTTCGTGTAGGCACGCTGGGCCTCCCGTACCCATGAAGGGGGCGCGTGCCAGTCGACGGCGACCTCGCGCTCGCCCCACGCCACCTGCATGATCCGGCGGCCGGCGGCGAAGCTCTCAACGAGATCACGGCGCAAGAACAGCAGGTTCCCGCGCCAGGGCTTGTCCACGCCGAAGACCGCGGAGACGCGTCGGCCGTCCAAGCCCACGAGGTCCAGGGTGCCGGGCAATTGACGCAAGCCGAACTGAGCGGCGAACTCGTAGGACGGCACGTTGTATGACCCTCGCAGTGCACTCTCCGATTCACTGCCGGAGGAGAACTCAACAGCGACTTGGCCGAGGCCGATGCCTTCGGTGTCCTGCCAGTGCCGCCGCATTTCCGGCTGCGGGTCGGCGGCTGAGGCGGGGTCGAACCTGGGGCTCCAGGGCATTTCCGTGGCCAGCACGCCGCGGGCTGTTGGGAGTGAGGGGAAGAAGTCGTTCCCCGGATAGCCCTGATCTTCGGCGAGCCGCCGTGCGCGTTCGGCTTCTTCGGGGGCTAGCAGAAGGGTTCGGAAGAACCCGAACACCGTCCGACCATCATGCTCGTGGGCCAGGTAGCCCTCGGCCAGGAGCCAGCCGCCGTCCACACCGTGGATCTCCGCCGGAGACCTCAGCTGGTCGGGGACTGCCACACTGCCGGACGTGACCCAGGTCTGATGGTCCATGCACTCCACAGATGCCCACGACGGAAGGTGCACGGGTACGGCCGGCGGCTTGTCAGGGAAGCCCGGGTCGATGTCGGGCATCAAACGTTCCGGCTCCCCGAAGGGGGCCGGTGCCCGTCCGGCGTCCACGAGACGGCCGACCATTTCGTGATAGGCGATCCAGCTGTACTTTTTGCCGTAACGCTCCACCTTCCTGGAAGAGCTGTGGCGGCGCTCGGCACTCATGGCGATGCCCTCGTCGAGGCTGCCGAATTCTTGGCTGCGCCAGCCGAGTTCCCAGACGCGGGCCCTGACCTCGGCGCGGGCTTGGCGAAAGTCAGGGTGGGTGTAGTTGTAGTTGCCGCGGTCGTTGATGGCAGCTCCGATGACGTAGTTCTCAAAGTCCATGCCCATGGTGCGGTCGCATTCCGGTGCATGAGGATCGTCGTCGGCCATCACATTGGCGGGCCCCACGGCGGCAAACGTCAGGGCGCGGGCGTAGACACCATCCGGGACGGCGGCGGGGTGGAGAGCACCAGCGAACTCGAAGGTCGCCCGTACGTAGCCGCGCAACTGCTCATGGGAGGTGGGAGTGGCGCCACCATCGAGGAAACTGTCGTGCAACTGCGCCAGCCAGTCACGCAGCGCCTGCTCGAACGATCCTTCGGGATCAGGCATCTGATGGGTGCTGGCGGCACCGAACGCGGCACCGACTAGGCGCTCGACGATGTAGAGGTCATCGACGTCGAGCATCCTGGCCGCGAGGTCGAACAACCGCTTGGGTTCCGGCCGGCCGTATCGCTGGAGGGCCTTCGTGGCGAGGTCACGCAAGACCGTGTCCGTCGAGGCCAGCAGCCAGGAGATGGCCAATGCATCCAAGTCGTCGCTCTCGGCACGGTCTGCCCGGGCCTCCCATCGGCTGACCGTCTGCTCCAGGGCCTTGGTGAGCACTCCTGGGGCTTGGCCACGAACCCATTCGGTCCAGTACGGATCGCGCTGCGCAAGGGGAAGCCGCCGCAGGACCCGGTCAAGGAACTCGGCGTTCAAGCGGTGCCGAGCAGACCTGCGCACCTCCCACAGGCGGTCGAACACATGACGATGCCCTCGGCCGCCGGCCCAGCGTGTGCTAATCAGGGCTTCAAGCGCGTTGACAGTCTCGTCATCCAGGAAACCGGACTCAGTGGCGAGTTCACCGGCGAGCGCGAAATCACGATGCTCGGCCGGGGCAGCGCGCCATAGGTGACGCTTGGTGAAGCGACGTGGGAGCAGGCCGATCAGCCCGACGGTGACATCCTCACCGAGGGAGTGCGCCTGCTCGCCGAGGAGGGACTCCCACAGATCCGGCTCCGCGAGCTGATCGTGGACACCGGAGTAGGTCATGCGCACCAGGAGCGAGTCGGCGATCAGGTATCCGGCGAGGCGGTCGAACGCGAATGCGCTCTCGGTGTCGTCGAAGCCCTCCGTCTCCTGGCGAATGAGGACCCCTTCCTCCACCAGGCGCCGGAAGAGGCTCTCGTCCCAGCTCGACTGGCCCGCATCTAGGATCTCCCTAGCCTCGTCGGACGGCAGACGGCGGAGCTGATGTGTCCACATGTGGTTGGCGAGGTTGGCGAGGCGGCGCTTGATCTGCTCGGCGGGCACGTGGGTGCGCGCCGGGTCCAGGGCCAGGCGCTCGGCCACACCGTCGCGGTACAACTCGAAGACACCCACCAGGGACTGAGGCAGCGCTTCCGCGCCCACCGGTGTCTGGCGCGTGGGGTTCGCTGCCTCGCAGTACATGCGGACGAACAGGGGGCTATGGAAGGCCACCGTCGGAAGCCAGGCGCCGGACGGGTTGATCTTGTACTCGCGGAAGTAGACCGAGACGATCTCGGAGACCTCCGCCTGCTGCCACTCCAGGTCCAACCGCGTGGCGTCCTGGGGGATCAGCTGGTCGGCGTGTGCGTCGCGAAGGGTGACGATGACCATCACGTAGGGGTAGTCGCCCAACGCCGGCGCCAGTTCGGCCAACAGCCTGCGCCATTCGAGGGGCCGCTCGGCCTCGTTCAGCCCGTCGATGACCAGCGGGATGCGACAACCCGCCCGAATTCCAGAGGAATTGAGCGCTTCCAGGAGCTGGTCGAAGCGATCGGCCTTGATACCGGGAATCCGCCGTGCGAGGTCGTCAAGAGTGCTGCCAGCATGCAGGCTCCCGCCTTGGACGAACACCCCTGCTGCAGGTCGGCCGGTCGGTGCGGTCATCTGCGCGGCGAGGTGTGTCTTGCCCTGCCCCGCGGCGGCGGTGACGGCAAGCAGTGGAGCTTCGGCATCGGCTCGCGCAGTGCTGAGCCACTGGACGATGTCGCGAATGTCCGCGCCAAGGCCAGTCACCAGAAGCGCCTCAGGTCGCTGATGCCTCCTTAGCTTGACCACCAGGCGCTTCAGCGCTCGGGGAGAAGTCGTTGGCGGCTGTTGGCCTGCGAGCCGCTCACGGACCTCGCCAGGGCGAAGGCTCCTGCCGGCGTCGATGATCGCACGCAGGTCCTCGACGAAGCGATTCAGGTCGTCGGCAGCAACTGCGGCGGCGCCACGCGAGTCCGGGTCCAGGCCATCGAGGGCGGCGCGAAGCGCATCGGTACGGACTGCGACATCGTCGGTTCGCTGCTGCAGCCAGTCGAACGCCGCCGGGCGTAGCAACGCACGGTCAATGTGATGCTCAGCCTGGGTTGAGGTGTGCAGGCGGGGCATCCACCGGAGCCGGACCGGCGCAACACTCCGCTCGTGGGATCGCTTCAATACCTCGGGGGTAAGCGCGAGTTCGCCGAAGAACGTGGCCCGCAGCTCGTCAAGCCCGGCCAGTTGAGCCTCGTAGTTCTCGGCGCACCACAGGCTGACTTTGACGGTTTCCTGGCTGAGGCCGTCGATCCAGTCCTCGTCCTTTTTCGCCGGCCGGTGGGGTAGGCAGAGAACAAAGTCGGTCAGCCCATCAAAGTGCTTGACCGCCAGCCTGAGCGACTCTTCGATCAGTTCGCGCTGGCGGACGGTCAACTCGTTCTTGCTATTGAGCGCGAACCACTTGCACGACCAGCCCCAGACCCGGCCGGGATCGCCCAGGGCGCCGACGCGGTCGACATGGAAGTAGAACTCGACACCGGGCTGGTTGCGCCGCTCCCGCATCCTTCCCAGCGCGCCGTGGCGCCGAGAGACGATGGCTCGCGTCAGGGCCTCGAAGCTCTGGTCGGGGGCACCGGGCAGGCGCTCCAGATCAGCCAGATCCAGTGTCACTCGCTCACGTCCGATCGCGGCGTCGCGTCCTCGTTCCATTCGTGGCGGGAGAACACCTCGACCTTCGCACCGTAGTGGAGGAACACCTTCAAGAACCCCTGTACATCGGACTCATCGGTCCAGAGCCTGACCGTCTCGGCGTCGCGGGTGACGCTATGGTCGAACGCGTAGTTGTCGACGTCGGAGCGGCCCAGGTCGTACAGCTTCATTTCCTGCAGTGCGTCGCTGAGTTCGCGGGGCATGCGCTCATCGTGGGTGCGCCAGTCGTCGTCGGACCACGTGTCTTGGGCGAGTTCCTGCAGTGCCTTCATGCATTCCTCGGCTGCCTTCGCGCCGGTGACTTCTTGGAAGCGGCCGATCATGACGAGGTTCATCGAGTGCTCCGAGCCGTATCCGTTCCAGATCCTCATCGTGCTCCTCTCAGCGTCTGGACGGCATCCAAGATGGAGGCGCCAACCGGTGTTCCCACAGCAGCGTAGGCGTGAGGGCGCAGCACCCCTGTGGCGTCGACGTGCATGTGCGCGTCCAGAGGATGCTCGCCCGGGAGTGCCTCCGCGACTGGCAGCGCCGTCTCGAGGCCGGTGCGCGAGATTGCGAGGCGAACCCCGGCCCTGGCGGCCGAGACCCACTCGACAAGACGCCGAGCATCGGTTTCGCCGATACCAGGGGTAGCCGCAGTCGGCTGCTCCGGCAGAAGCAGCAACTCAGAGGCGCCGACATCGGCAGCGAACCTGGCGACGTCGTCAAGTTCATCGACGGTGTCGGCGTTGACCACTGTGTTGATGCCGAACGGGGCAAGGGAGGCGAGCAAAGAGGCCGCTCGGACCACGGAGGCGAAAGGCTTGCCGCGGAGCCGTTCGTACGTTGGTCCGATTCCGTCGACCGACAGACGGACGAAGTGGACGGCCCCGCGCAGGGACTCGATGAAGTCGGGCGTCAGCCGGTGCCCATGCGTAGTGAACGTCACTGCCATTGACGTGGACTGAGTAATGTCCGTGCACAGTTGAGAAAAGCGGCGGTACGCGGTCGGCTCCCCTCCTCCGAAGCCGACGCCCAGGCACCCGGCCGCATCGAGCTCGACCGCCCAGGCCAGTACGTTCTCGGGGTTGAGAGCCGCAGCATGCTTGGGCGCGTAGCAGTACAGGCACTGGAGCTCGCACGCGTTCGTCAAGGCGATGGACAGGTACCGCGGTGCAGGAGAGAACTGCTCAGCAGCGACAGACACCTCATCGAGCAGGACGTTCATCCCGGAGGTGCGGTCAAACAAGTGAACGCCACAAGCGGACAGGCGGATCTTGCACGTCATCGACGACATGATGCCACGAGGGCCAGCGACGGCGAGGATGAACGGAAAATATCGCCTTCTGGCGTTTCGTTCCTGGTTCTGATGGTCCGATTCCGCGCCAGGTCGGGACGGTTTCGCCAGTCAGTCGGCGGGGCAGAAGTTGATCATTTTCCAGACGACACCTGCGACATGGCGTTCTCGTCCATGTGCTCGCCAGCGCGCTGGCCGAGACGCTGTAGCTCTGCACCGGCGCTGCGAGTTGGCGTGGTGCCGGAAACGGTCACTGGGGACGATCGGCGGGGTCGGTGTCGCGGGCGGCTCTCAGGAGGTGGCGGGCCTCGTCGATGAGGGCCTGGCCGCGCTCGGTGGCGGTCAGCGGGGTGGCGCGGTGATAGATCGGGAAGCCGACGCTCCGTTCGATGTAGAGCACGCGCTGCCGCAGCGCGGTGTCGTTGCCGTCGTAGAGGTCGCGGGCGGCTGCGGCGAAGCTCTGGTATCCGGGGACGGCGACGATGAGTTTCAGGCGCTGGAGGGCTCCGGTGCTGTTGGCGACGGTTTGAAGGGCCGGGCTGGGCGGCTGGGGCAGCACGGTCATGAGGGTGCCGAGTGTGCTGTAGCGGCCGGGGGCGCGCAGGGGGATCCCCCATTGCTTGGCCAACTGGGTCAGGCGGAGATGGGAGACGCCGGCTTCACGGACGAGCGCCATGATGCTCCGTCGTTTCTCGATGTATTCGTGGTAGAGCCAGTCGCGGGTGACGGTCGGGCGGGATCGCAGTAGGACGCCGTCGTGCTGGAGGAGCCGGCGGACGATCGCGGGGCTGCAGGACGCCAGGTGGGCGATACGGGTCAGTGAGAGCTGCTGGTTCTCGTAGAGGTCGTGGAGTTGTTGCGGGGCGAGCAGGCCTGTGCGACGGTCGGCCAGCGGTTTGCCGTTGGCCGGACGCGGGGGCAGGCCGGTGTCGGTGGCTTCGCAGTGGAGCCGCACGTGCTCGGGGGTCAGATTCAGGTTCTGGGCGATCTCGTGCACGGATTCGGTGGTGGCGAACAGATCTCGGAAGGCCTCATGGTCGATGGCCGAGGGGGAGGCACCGGGCCAGCGGAGGTCGCTGACCCACTCGTCGGGTGGCTCCCAGGTGACGGGTTCACTGATGCCGTGCCGGGTGAGATGGTGCTGGGCCTGCTCGCGCAGGAAGAGCCGCAACTCGCGTGGGGCTTGGAAGCGGAATTCCCGGATGCGCGCGGTGTAGGGGCTTCGGCGATCCTCTCCGGTGAGCAGGGCGAGGATGTACCAGCGCATGACGGACGTGCGGTTGGTGCCTCCAGAACTCCAGTTGTGCTGAGTGCACAGGCGAGTGTAGGCATCGAGGTCGACGGTGACGGTGTCCGGAGTGAACAGAGCGCGTCGGCGGGCGTAGTCGATCGGGGAGCCGTGCTCGTCCAGAGCGTACGCGAGTTGAGCCAGCGCGGATGCGAGCGGGGTATGGTCGCGTCCCTGGTAGTGGCCGCGTTCGATGGCGTCCCGGTCGGTGTGGATGCGGTGGTTGCCGAGAAGCGGTCCGACGCGTTCGAAGTTGAGCTCGGGAGGGCCACCGGTCAGTAGAAGGAAGCTCGCGCAGCCACGGCGGAAGGCGGCGATTCGCACCCTGGTCTGCGACTGGTCGGAGGTTGGGGTGGTGGGCAGCAGGCGCATCGTCCAGCCCGGCCAGAGCAGTGCCGGGACCATGGCGGCGCGGCGGCGAATGTCTTCGGCGCTGCGATCCGGCCAGCGCGGGGTCGGGCTGGCGCTGCCGTACCGAAGGCGAGCGTGCAGGTCGGCCTGGGCGTCGAGCTGGGCAAGGACACGTGGGACCAGCCCCGGTGCGGTGCGTATCCAGCGTGCTGCCAGAGAGCCAATGTTGGTCTTCTGACGCGAGGTCAGCAGCGTGCGGTCGGCAGCGAGGATCCAGTCGAAGACGGCCTCGCGGTCGCGGTGACCCGGCTGGAGGGCGATACGGGCGATCGCGGCGCCCAGGGCCGCATTGTGAGCATCATGGGTGCTGGTGCCGTCGGTGAGAGCGGGCAGGTTGCCACCGCATTCGGCGAGGATCGTGTGCACGACGGCCGGCGCCTGGTCGGGGATGCTGTGCAGACCGCGGACCGCGCGCCGCGCGAGCGCGTAGAGCTGTCTCAGCTCTGCAGCGGCAGCGGGGCGCCGTTCCGGGGCACTGGTCAGGAGGGCGGCCAGGTGGTGATGGGCGGTCAGAACCAGCCCGCCAGCAGGCAACGGAACAGCCTGCGCGAGGGTAAGGTCAGCGCCGCAGGCCACCCGGCGGCGGGCGGAGCGCGCGAGCAGTTCCGGATTGTCGCGGGTGCAGGAGCTCGGGCCCGGGCCGAGTCGGCGCTCCCGCCAGGGTTTGGGGGAACGCCCGCAGGACGGGCATGAGTCCACCAGCAGTACCCGGTGGCGCGGACAGGCGAACGCCGAGGGCAAGCACCAGGCGATCGGGCCGCGGCCGCCGTCGGCGCTCAAGCAGGCTGGACAGTAGCGCGGCCGGGCCCCGCCGAAACGCCAGGAGGGAGCCAGGGCCATGCGGCGGCGGTCATCCACCAGCGTGACCGCCAGGCCGTCGTAGAGCTCCAGCGTCATGGACACCAGCTCCCGCCGCGGCAACCCGGTGGCCCGCCCCAGTGCCTCGGCCTCGTGGGCGAACATCCGGATCGTGAGCGAGGCAGCCTTGGTCCGCGGCAGCCCGATGTGCTCCAGGAAACCGTTACTGGTGGTGCGCAGGCGCCGAGCGTAGGCGGCGATCCAGCTCTCCAGCGCCTCGCCCGGCTGCGGTGCGACGAAGATCGGAAGCCGACCCTCGGTCCACGCGCTCACGCCGACCGCCTGCGCTGTCCGGTCCGGACGCCCGGCCGGGTGGTCAGCAGTCCCGCCTCGATCGCCGCGGCCAGCTCCCGGCGGGCTTCCTCGGCGGCCGCGTCGTTCTTGACCTGGTCCATCAGCTCAACATCCAGACGCTCGCGGCCACTTCGGATCGCCCGCAGACAACCGCGGTTGATCAGCGCCATCAGCGAGGCGAAGTGCCCGGTGGAGCGGGAGTAGAGGTAGTCAGACAGGTCGTCGGCGAGCATCCCGGGATACTTCTCCGCCAGCACCAGCATGCGCTCGATCGTCTTCAGCAGTGTGCGCCACTCCCGCCGACCGACCTCGTTCTCGACCTGGAACGGTAACAGCGTCAGCGGAGTGGTGCGGCGCCCGAACTGGGCCAGCAGCGCGTCCTGAGGCAGGAAGCCCTCACGCAGCAGCCCGCGCTGCTGCACCCCCACTCCGACGTAGATCAGCGTGACGGGGAAGACGTTGGCCAGGTATTTCAGCTGGTTGGCCATCCGGATCGCGTTGCTGCGCGAGCCGGCCAGGAAGTGGACGTCGTCGATGACGATCGCGACGGTCTTCATGCTCAGCACCGCGTCCACGGCCCGCTCGGCGAGCGTGTCGGCGTTGCCGGACACCGGGAGCCTGTAGAAGCGGCAGATCGCCGCGTTCAGGCCGCGGATCTGCGTGTTCCCGGTGAGCGCGATGTAGATCACCGGGATCCGGCGGTGTCCGCTCGGTGTGGTCTCCCCGCGCAGAGCGATCTGCTTGCGGTGGAGCAAGCGCGCGTAGTCGCGCACCGCCGTGCTCTTGCCCAGTCCCGGATAGGCGTCCACCAATGCGGCCGGCTTGGTCTTGTCACCGTCCTGCCGGTTCGACTCCACGATCTCCCCCAGGTCCGCGTGCAAGGCCAGCAGCTGAGGCGTGTGGATCGGGCCGATATTGGCATGCCAGACCTCGCGCCGGTCGTTGTGCCTCAAGAGCTCGCGTGGTGACAGGTCCGCGAGCTGAGCGCGGGTCAGCTGCTCAGGCTGCACTCGATCCGGCCCGTTGACCTCCTGCAACCAGCCCTCAAGCCGAGTCGGGGAGTACTGTCGCTCATCACCCTCGAACGGCTCCTCGCCGGTCCCCGCGCTCAACTGGTCTCCCAGATATCGGAGTAGAAATCGTCCTCGTCCATCGGGCAGACGCCGTCCGCTTCCTCGCCTGGAAACGTAGCCTCGCACTCCTCATCCCCGTCGTCGTCACCTGCGAGGTCCCCATCAACGACGGATGGGCCCTGGAGATCCGGTCTGCCTCCCCTCTCGACATCGTCGCCAGGTGAAGATCCCAGGGCGGTCAGGCGCCGAACCGACGGCAGCTGCGCGATCTGATCACGCTCGTTCTGCGGGGCGTCGTCCTCGCCAACCAGTAGCAGGCGTTCCTGCGACAGCCGTACTGCCATGCGCCGCTCGACGCGATCCGTGGTCAACCCCGCACCCCAACGCTCTAGGGCCTGTGTGATGTTGTGATCAATCTTCGGGTTCTGCCCCGCTCCGGGGCAGAACCCGGTAGGACTGTTGGATGTGACGCGCAGGCAACTCA